>JANQFF010000208.1 GCA_028277965.1 Pseudomonadales bacterium | reverse complement strand
GGAGCGGTACCGCAATGCGCTTGACCGCATTACCAAACGTCTCGGGGGAGAACGACACCAGAAAATCCGCTCGCTGCTGGATGAAGCATTTGACGGCGTGTGCAGTCACGAGGCATGGGTCGGATCGCTGCTGTCGGAGTACTACGATCCGATGTATGACTACCAGCTCAGCAAGAAAAAGGAACGTGTTGTTTTTGCTGGAACTGCTGAGTCAGTAAAGGAGTTTTTGGAAGAATCGCGGCTAAAGCCGCTCCTACAGAGCTAGAGAGATCTGCCTACGATCAATGATCATGCCCGTGTGGCCGTGCCGCGTATTCTGACGCTAGCCCTTCCACGACATCGCTTCCCACCACTCCGGTATCATCAAGTACCCGCATGAGGGCTCTCTGAAAAAGATCGTAGTAGGGATACTCGCCGTCATCCGCAGCCACATCTTTTGTCGCGTTGGTCCATTCCTCGATGACCTCGATCAGTGACTGCTGAAGCACATCCCACTCGAAATGCCCGGCTTCGACAAGCGCAACCGCCATACCGAATACGCGTCCCTGCCAGGGTTCTTCGAAAACCACCTCACCATTGGCCATTGGCGGTTGCAGGTCGTCGGCCAGGGGTACACTGTCGGGAGTGACAGCCACTACCCTGCTTTCCTTTCCAGCAAGGTGGGCACGCCGTCTCCGCCCGCGTCAAAATCCATCACAAACCGGTGCCGCCCGCTCCTCACCGTATGCTCGAGCCCGTCCGGCATTGTGACAACCGCCTGGCAACTAGGGGGTATCACAACCTCAACTTCGAAGGCCTCATCCAGAATACGCCAGGAAACCTCAAACACGCCGTGCAGCGTGGCAAGCTTTGCGTCTACAAACTGCACAGGTGATCCGGCGAGAAACTGTTGTCCGAACGGCGGCATGGGACGCACGCGTATGCTGCGGTAACCATTTCGCTCGACCGAATAGTCCTGATCTATCTGGATGCCTGCCATGGATTCGACGAGCCATTCAATGAGACCAATGTCCGCGATATCAAATCGCCCCGCCTGTCTCGCAACAAGCCGATCACCCGCGTGTACGCTCCCGAGCCAACTCGGCTGTGACGTCTGCAATAACACCATGTAAGCAAGGTCAAGACGCCCGGCCTGTGTAACCGTCGGCAGAAACGCCCGCAACACACCGGGTACAACCTCGCAGTGGTAGTTTGAGCTTTCGACATGGGCTATCAGTTCACGCTCGGCCAACACACGCTCGTTTTCCTCAAGCAGGTTGTGATAAAGCGCGGCGACACAAGTCGATTGATCCGAATAGGCCAGATGCCCGTCCCTGGTCAAAAACCTGTTCCTGAAAGCCAGCCGGACTTCCTGCGCAAGGTTGTCGATGAGCTCGTGGTCAGCGAGTTGCCCCACCACTCCGGAAATCCGGCTGGCGGTTTTCAAAGACCCGTAAAGACACGCAGTTGCCACGAGGGAAGCCGAAAAACCTCGACCGTAAAGCGGCGAATACGGGTCGGATCGCAAAAGCTCAGGACAACTGTGGCGGATCGCAAGTGCACCCGCCCTGATCTGTTGATAGTGCTGCTCGAGCAGATGAAAATCGTCCTGGTGCCTGTACAACGCCCACAGGATCTGCACAAAACTCTCGAAACTCGCAATATCATCAGCCAGTTCAGCGCCGTGCTCTCCAAGGCCAGGGGCGTAGACAGACGCTGCCTCGGTAAGCGGGAGTCTGAGCGCCAGATCGTCGAGCCATTTGGAAATCAATGTATGTGCCCGGTTCTCCTGGGCAAGGACCGGCACCCAGGCAGTCTGATACGCAGCATCTGGCAGACGTTCATCCACCGCCACACCCCGCATCGGAACGGACAGAGCAACACCTTCGATGCTCTGGTGCATCACCTCAATCAGCTCATTG
>JANQFF010000206.1 GCA_028277965.1 Pseudomonadales bacterium | reverse complement strand
GAGAGTCATGGGTGATGGCGGCTCCACTCTCTTGGATGGCGACCTGCAGGTTCTGCCGGACCCGGGACAGGACGTTCTGCATTTCTACCGGTGCGAAGGGCTTGCCCTTGGTGCCGACCCGTGAATACATAAGGATATCGTTAATCATGGCCTGCATCCGTTCGGCCCCGTCCACGGCATAGTGGATGAACTCGTCCGCTTCCGCGTCCAGCTTGTCTTTGTACCGCCGGGCCAGGAGCTGGACGTAGCTGGAAATCATCCGAAGCGGTTCCTGCAGATCGTGGGAGACCACGTAGGCGAAGTGCCCCAGTTCCTCGTTCTTCTTCTTGAGTCCCTCATTGGCGGTTTCCACTTCTGTGTACAGAGCAACAATGCCCGTGTTGGTTTCATTGAGCTCCGCGTTGAGACGCCCGATTTCCTCCAACCGTTCTTGCAATTCCCTTTCCTGCCCGGCGAGCAACTCATAGGCCTCGGTAAGCTGCTGGTTCTGGACGCTCACCTCTGCGTAATCCGTCATCGGGAGTGCGGTTTCCAATTCTTTGAGCCAGGTGCGGATCACATCGCCGGTTATGGTCGAAACGTGGGCCGGCAACCTTTTGCTCATGGTTACCCGGGTCGAGCCGGGCTCGGACAGAACATCGAACTCGTCCATCAGTTTGCGCGCCACCATAAGGCCGCGTCCCGATTTCTTTGCGGATTGGGACTCTCCAGCCAACCTCAGCGTCAGGTTTTCAATTCCTGGTCCCTGATCCACCACCTTGACTTGAAGTTGCTGTACTCCGTCCGCTTGCGTCAGATTGACCTCGACGACGGCTTCTTTGGCGTACGTAATGGCGTTGCGGACAATCTCCGATGTTGCGGTGGCGATCCGGACCACCTCCCGGGCTGAGAACCCGGCCGTTTCTCCGATGAACCGGATGCGCTGCAATGCGTGCACGGTGTCGCTGTCCAGTCGGACCCGATACGCTGCAATCGGAAAAACGCGCATTCAATTCTTCTCTTTGACCGCTACCACAGTCGCGTCGTCCTGCCCCCGCAGACCGTCCCGTGCTGCGATGGCCGCGATCACGGCGGGATGACAGGAGTCAAAACCTGGATAGTCATCCAAATTCCAGTGTGAAGTTATACCGTCGGTGTGTATTGCGAACACGCCTGTCTCCGGCCACTTGTATGTGAGCTCTCGCAGGGTGTGCATGGCATGACCCACGATACCGTTGGACGACATGCACCGTTTCAGTCCGCCGGGACCGAGTATCAGGCCGCTAATATTCCCGCACCCCGCGAATTTGAGGAGGCGCTCGCCTTTGTCTATTTCTGCGATGGACACCGCCGCGCCCCGGGTATGCCTCGTCCCTTTATGCATGCGGTCGATCAGTTCTAAAGACGGTTCCTGCACGTTTTCCTGAAAGATCCGCAATACCTCTTTTGCAGCCTGAGCACCTCCACGTCCATGTCCCAGGCCGTCGCATACCATGATCCTTATCCACCCGCGTTTTTGAAAC
>JANQFF010000176.1 GCA_028277965.1 Pseudomonadales bacterium | reverse complement strand
AACAAAGGGATTGGCCGTAGGAGTCCGATCAGACCGCCGGTGTACTCATGGTCGGCTGTCAGGGGGATTCCAACCGCGATGTTGCCGAGCGCTACTCCGATCAGAAGAGCTGAGGTGATGCTGGCGACGCTGAAGCTGATATCCCAGGTCGTTCGCCAGGTCGTCGACTCACGCTTGCTACGGAACTCAATGGCAACGGCACGGAATATCAGGGCGACCAGCAGCAACATGAACGCTATGTAGAATCCCGAAAACGAGGTTGCGTAGACATCCGGGAAGGCCGCGAATAACGCTCCGCCACCGGTTACAAGCCACACTTCGTTGCCATCCCAAACAGGGCCGATACTGTTGATCAATATCCTTCGGTCGATGTCCTTTTTCGTGAACAGGTGGAGTGCGCCCACCCCGAGGTCGAAGCCGTCCAGAATGGCGTATCCGCTGAACAAAATTCCTATCAAAAGAAACCAAACCGTATTCAGGTCCAGAGTCATGCCATCCTGCCCTTCTGGACCGAAGCGTCTTCGGGCCCGTGTTGGATCTTCTCGTTGAGTAGGAATACGAACAGTACGAACAGCAGCAGGTAGATCAGGCCAAACAGGACGAGCGATGCAACGACCTGGCCTGCGGAAACAACCTCGGAGACTCCGTCTGCTGTGCGCAGGAGATCATACACGATCCAGGGCTGCCGGCCGACCTCGGCGGCCATCCATCCAAGCTGGTTGGCGATGTGTGGTCCCAATACCGAGAATACCAGTATCCAAAGCAACCACCGGACCTGAAACAACCTTCCGGTCCAGCAGTAGAAAGCGGCCAAGAGCGAAATCGCAATCAGCGTCAAACCCACTCCGACCATGATATGGTACGACTGGAACACGATGTTCACCGGAGGTCGATCTTCCTCTGCAAATGCGCGCAACCCGGTGACTGGAGTACTTGCGTCCCCATGCACCATCCAACTCAACAGGCCAGGGATCTTGATGCCGTACACTCGCTCGGTATCGTTATTGACCCAGCCGATCAGATATAGCGGAGCCGGT
>JANQFF010000156.1 GCA_028277965.1 Pseudomonadales bacterium | reverse complement strand
ACGAGGACGTCTTTTTGAGCTGACATAGTCTTCTTCCTCCTCGTCAGGCGCTGTTGGTCTTCAGACGTTTGATGAAAGGCCCGAAGCCGAGGTCGCCTGTCCAGAAATTCACGAGGTTCTCAACTCCGCGAGTGGTAAACGTGGCACCGGACAGGGCGTCAACTTCGAACCCATAAGAGTCGTCATGGGGAAAGGAGCGACGCTTGACCAGGCGAACGCCAGGCTGCCCATCGGTTTCATAGAGCTGCACACCTGGCCATTTGGCTTTCCAGTTGGGATTGTCGACCTCACCGCCAAGTCCCGGCGTTTCTCTGTGCTGGTAAAAACCCAGGCCCGATATCGTCTGCAGATCGGCATCGAGCGCAAGGTAACCAAACAACGTTCCCCAGAGACCGTACCCGCGCACCGGCAACACCAGCTTATCGATCTGGTCGCCGTCATGTTTGATGTAAACCAGGGAGATGTTCTCCCTGCGCCGCAATGTTGCAATGTCCTCTGCAGCTGAAAGTGCAATCGACATGGCGGGATCTTTGGCTGCGCGGATTGGATCGAACCCACTGCTGTCCATGTCATCTATGTATCTGCCCGTCTCCAGGTCAACGACCCGCACGCTAAATTCGGAGAAAAGCTCTTCGACTCCACGGCCGTCCTCGTCAACGTTGCTTCCCGAAGGCAGCATGCCGGCAGCCCGGAGTATGTTCTGTTTCTGGTCGAGCTCTTTGTTAATCAGCTGCGCAGGCTTCAACGCCACCGCTATCCCGGAAACAATCACCGAACACACCAGGCAGACTGCGACCGCGACGATGAAGGTATTGCTCAGACTGTCTTTATCGAAGTCAGCCACGTGCCATTCTCCGTTTGATGTTGGACTGCACCACATAGTGATCAATCAGAGGTGCAAACAGGTTTCCGAAGAGAATTGCGAGCATCATCCCTTCCGGAAAAGCCGGGTTCACCACCCGAATCAGCACACACATGAATCCGATCAGGGCTCCGTAGATCCAGCGGCCTTTGTTGGTCATGGCTGCAGAAACAGGATCGGTTGCCATGAACACGGCACCAAACGCAAACCCACCCAGCACCAGATGCCACTGCCAGGTCATGGCAAACATCGGATTGCTGGACGGAATCAGGTTAAACAGAGTCGATGTGACTACCATGCCGATCACCACACCGAGCACAACCCGGTACGAAGCGATCCGTGTGAAACACAGAATGATCGCCGCAAGTGCGATCGCAAGGGTCGACGTTTCGCCCAGGGAACCGGGCATCGCCCCTATGAAGGCTGTGGTCCATTCGATACCGTACTCGAGGCCCACAGCAGCATTCCCGAGGGGTGTCGCCTGAGTGACGCCATCCAGGGCTACCCAGACAGCATCCCCCGACATCGACGCAGGGTAAGCGAAGTACAGAAACGCCCTACCGGTCAATGCTGGATTGAGAAAGTTCTTCCCGGTACCGCCAAACACCTCTTTGCCGATGACCACACCAAAGATGATGCCGATTGCAGCCATCCAGAGAGGGATCGATGGTGGCAGAGTGAGTGTGAACAAGATGGAGGTGACAAAGAAACCTTCGTTGACCTCATGTCCGCGTACAGAAGCAAACCAGATTTCGAATGCAATTCCGACGGCAAATACGACCACATACAATGGTATGAAGTATGCGAGCCCGTGAATCATACAATCCCAGAAGCTGGTCGGGTCGTAACTGATCCAGTAGTCAAGGAACCAGCTCCGCCAGCCTTCCACGGTGGACATACCGGCTGCAGCCATTGCCTCATTCGCATGAAGACCAACAAAGTAACTGCCGACCAGGCCAGGTATCCATGCACACAGCCACACCGACATCATGATGCGCTTGAGATCGAGTCCGTCGCGCACGTGCGATGCACCACCCGTTACCTCACCAGGCGTGTACAGGGCAGTATCAATGGCCTCATATAGCGGGTACAGGAACTTGAGCGTGCCACCCGGTTCGAAGTGGTGGGCTATATTGTCCATGAATACGCGCAGCGGTCTCACCCTATCCCTCCTTCTCGATCTGTGTCAGGACGTCGCGAAGCACCGGTCCGTATTCGTACTTGGCTGGACACGCATACGTACACAGGGCGATATCGTCTTCATCCATCTCCAGACAACCAAGATTAATGGCCGTTTCCAGGTCCCCAACCAGAAGGCTGCGCAAAAGCTGGGTCGCAAGAATATCCAGAGGCATGACTTCTTCATAGGTCCCGATCGGGACCATTCCACGCGTGCTGCCGTTTGTTGTTGTCGTGAACCGGACCGCCTTCTCGCCAATCCACTTACTCAGGAATGCGGGAAACACCGAGTGTCGATCAGCACCCGGAAGCAAATAACCGAACATGACACGCTCGCGATCTTCCGGAAGCACCGACACCTGAAGGTGATAGCGTCCGAGATAAGCAACGGCTTCATCCGCAATCCTGCCCGACAGCACGGATCCTGATATCACACGGGAGGGACCATCACCTTCCACCGCACCAGCGGTAAGCTCATCGACACTGGCGCCCAGACGGGTTCGGATGAGGCGCGGGTTGGTCACAGAAGGGCCAGCGAGCGAAACAATCCGCTCGGCCATGATGCGACCCGTTAAAAAGAGGTGCCCATAAGCAATCACATCCTGGTAACCGATATACCAGACAGTTTTTTCAGCACTCACCGGGTCCAGAAAGTGTATGTGGGTACCGGGCAGACCTGCGGGATGAGGACCGGAAAACTCGTGGCTTTCGATGGTGCCAGCACTTCCCGTCGGCAGGAATTTACCGTCTTCGTGGCAAACGTATACAGCACCGTCTGTCAGGCGACTTAGCACATCGAGCCCTGCGGAAAACTCATTTGCAAAATCAGGTATCACAACTGAGGGATCGGCCGCGAGGGGGTTTGTGTCTGTCGCTGTGACGAATATGGATCTGGGGCTTGTTGTCGTCGCCGGCACTTTTGCGAAAGGGCGGGTGCGCAATGCCGTCCATGCGCCGCTCCTGCGCAACTGTTCGACAACCTCATTGCGATCAAGACCCGTGATCGTATCCGAAGCAAACGTGGAAAACGTTTCTTCACCACCGTTGTTCTCTTCATCGAGTTCGATCACAACGGACAGGAGGGCTCGCTTCAGACCCCGGTTGATCGCTGTAATACGTCCGGCGCCGGGTGCGGTGTACTGCACACCCTCGGTCTTTTTGTCGGTGAAGAGCACCTGGCCGAGCGAAACCTGATCACCTTCCTGGACCATCATGGTTGGTTTCATGCCAGGAAAATCGGGTCCCAGAACTGCAACGGTCCGCACGGCCGGGCCATCGCTGATCGCCTGCTCAGGCGCACCGCCTATTGGCAGGTCGAGACCCTTCTTGATTTTTACCATGTGTTACCGTTCTTCAACCCGGTGAAGTTTCATTCGCGCCAAATATGTTCTTCCGGACGACAGCCCGGCGGCGGTTCAAGTGGCTTGCATAATCGTCCGGGAGGAGGCATTTCAACCTCTTTTCTGCCTCTTTTCTGCTAGAGAGGCGTTACGCATTCCAGGACCTGATGTGAGGCCGCGGCGATTATAAAGATCCGCCCTCTAAAAGCCAACCGGAGCGGCGATTTATCCCGTATTTGTTCTAGTAATACAGGGAAAAGAAGAGACGTGTGACGGTCGAATCGAACTCGTACAGCGGTTCACTGCCCGGGCTGAATCCCGTCCGGGTGACATCCCTGAAGTCATCGTATGAAAAATCGATGTAATCGACAAAAAGACTGACCTGACCGCGCTTGAAACCCGGCAGCCAGGCCATCTCGAATTCATAGCTGATTCCAGCCCCCAGTGTCTGGGTCCGGAACGATGCGAGCTCCTTGTCACGAGCCAGGAAATTCTGCGCATTGGATCGAGGGAAGAGGTCGTTGTAGAAGTCCGCAGCTGTCTGATCGTACAAACGGTATTTGAGTTCAACGGTGAGCCCCGTTTCCTCGATCGGATGGGTATAGGCGACTTCAACATTCTGCGCATCTATTCCCCAGCTATCCGAGTAGTTACGCACTTCGAGTTTGGCGGCAGCCCGGTAAGGCAGATAGTACATCGCTCGCAGCGCCTGAGCAGAACTGGTCCTCGTACGGGGATAGATTTCGGACTCATAGCTGAACCCACGGGACGCGGCACTGTCCAGGAATCGTACCTGACGGTACGGGTTGTTCAGAAATCCCTCATCTGTCACACCTTCATAGTTGAAGTTCACAATGAGGTTTTTCGTGACTATCTGCGACAGGTCAATCCGGAATGTCTGTCGGTCGGTTTCCTCTTCGAAAACATCTTCGCCGTTCCTGCGTACCGTGTCGAAACCTCTGGCGTAACTGATACCCAGCGTCGTCAGGTCCCCAAAAAAGTCCTGGCTGATTCCAAACCTTATCGAGTTAGCCGAGTAATCAGATTCCTCGGAGTTGGTATACGAAATACCCATAAACGTCTTGCCGCGCAGGTAATCTACACCGATGCTCTTTTCCTTGCGCTCTTCGGTGTACTCGCTCGCCGTCGCCACGACATCAATCGAAGCACTGGTAATTGTGTCGACGTAATAGTTTGCCCAGACACTGACTTTGTCTTTATACGCTTTGCGGACAAGAATCGATGGACCAGTTACCTCCAGTCCGCCGCCCTCGTACCCGTGATACATCACATCAGCGCGATCCTCCGGAAGCACGGCTGCATCTACCCGGCCTGCAACGAGCAACAGGACAATAAAACCCGCCGGCACCAGCCAGAAAAGACGCATTGGAGCGTAGATCCGCATACGTTTGCCTTTTTCAGTTGCAGCCACAGCCACCACCGGAACCACCTTCGGCACCCCGTGCGCCTTCCCGCGCCTGGTACACGTGGTGGAGGTATGCGCTTGCAACCGGATCCCGTCCAAAACTCATGATGGGATCTGCAAGGTTGTTACGCTCGAAGGGACTCACCCAGGGTTCAATTTTCATCGAGGAACACCCGGAGCTGAGCATCAGCGTGAACAGAATTCCAACCAGTATGAGCCAACGTTGCATAATCACCTCAGAAGAACAGTGTCAGCCCACCGCTGAATTCGATGTTGTGTTTGGCTTCCATGCTGCCAAGAAGGTCCGACTCAAAATAGTGATCGCGGACATCAACATGCAGCGCCAGCCAGTCCGTTGCTATAAAGCGGTAGCCCACACCGGCATTCACCGTGAACAGATTGTCGCCGCCAAACTCGGTACTTCCCGCACCTGCAACGACGTACAGGCCACCTTTGAATGCCCATCGGCCACCCACAAATGACTCACCGGGAAAAATGTTCCAGCCGAGAGAGACGTTGTAGTAAGTCACGTCCCGTTCGGCATCTGTCAGCAGCGGAGAGCCGCCACTCAGGCGCTCAAAACTCGTCTCACCAAGCCTGGATTCCCCGTAAATCGCCTCGACGAAGAAATCTTCAGACACGTGATAGGCAAACCTGAGGCTTCGCGAAGTGTCCGAACCGAAGTCTTCGAAATGGAAGATCCCGGCGTTGACGCCAATCTCAAAGTCTTCGGAGTCGATCTGATCGACACGAACCTCACGGCGCTCCGGTTCCCGGACCACCAGCGGTTCGAGGTCGAGGTCACTCGCTTCGGCAGCCAGTGCCGTGGTGGTAAAGGTCCCAAGAACCCCGGCGAATGTAATCGCCAGAAATGTGGGGGTTAGAAAAATATGCTGAAGCCTGCTTTCCATTGGTCAATCTCTTCGTTGTCATCCCGACTTGTGAGCACCGTGTGGCGCTTGTATTCCATTCGCAGCATGAAGCGATCGCTGAGGTACAGATTGGCACCGAGACCTGCGTGAACAATTTCATCCTCGCGGTCTTCAGCCTGCACGATCGTTGTGTGCGGCTTTGTGGTGATTATGCCGGTGCCGATCGTGAAATAAGGTGACAGGCGCCACCCTGGAAACGGATACATGAGTATGTTTGCGGACCCGATCACACCATCGGAAAATTTCCCGAGCACCTGCGTGCCTTCTATCTGCAAACTGATATTGGGTGTGAGGGCAAATCCAACATAACCGGTGAGAGAACTCGCTCCGCCGAAGTCGCCGCCATTGAAGCCCATCTCCCAGCGTCGCCGGGTAAAATCGCTCAAGTCCTTCTGACCCCAGTCGATGGCCTCACCCTCCAGATCGAGCGTATGAGCCATTTCCTGGAAGTGTACCCAGCCGTCCTTGCCTCTGGGCGTGCGCACTTTAAACCAGTTCGTCCTGCGCTTGAGGATCGTAACCTCGTCACCCTGACCGGCTACATAGAACACAGGATAACCCCTGCCCGGGCCCGTTCTGAGTTCGAGGTAAGGGTCTGAAACCAGAACGGTCGGCTGGTAACTGTCAAATATGGCGTGTGTCTCCACAGCCAGGCCCGACAGGAAACCGAGCACCAGTAACTTGTATATGTGTGTCATTTTCATCTTTGCCGTATATCCATATTCGGCGCCATACCACTCAGGGCGGTACGGCAAATGGGTCGTTGTAGTACTGACCTCCAATGTCGATCCACTCAGACACGAGCTTCAGCTCAGCCGGGCTCAGCCGGTCTGCATGACTGCCCGCAGGCCCGAACAGGCTGAAAAACCTTGGACTGAAGTTGGCACCCGCTACACTCATTGAGGGGGTGACGCCGACGGGCACAAGGATGGGTATTGGGTTGCCATCCACATCGAGAATGAGGTTGCCGTCTGCATCTGTCTCAAACAGCGGGTTACCGTTGCCGTCAGTCGCCTGCACCAGGCGATCCTGCACAGCCCCATCGACGAGTTCCTGCTCGTTATCGTTGAACAGGAGCTCCCGATAGCTCTTCAGATGATCCGCTTCGTCTGCACTTGGCCCATCGGACAAATCGAGTTGCGCTGCGGGCACCATGGCCGCGGCCATGTCATCAACCACGTTGTGGCAACTGGTACATGTATCATCGCGGATCAGCGTAATGCCATCGACATCGAAGACCCGGCGGTCGACAGACCAGATCGGGTGGATGTGATCCGGGTAGTGAATAGTTATCCGGCAGGCCGCGTGCCAGGAACCCACACATGCGGGATCTACAGGAATTGCCGATCTCAGGGCACTGTACTCATAAGCAAACGCAGCATCTTTGGCCCGAACCGCGGGATCGGTCCAGACATCTGTATAGGAGATGTCCACGTCCGGGGGTGTCGTGCCGTTTATCCTCGCGAGCACCTCAGCCATCGACTCACCCGCGTCGGCGAACAGTGCAGGCTCCGTATTCGGGAACGGTGAACCATCGACCGGTGCCCCGGGATTGACGCTCGGTGCCTGCGCATCGAGGCGGCCATGAGGCGCCTCACTCGTACTGCTATGGCACCCCGTACACTGGAGCTGCTCACCCGGTCGAACCTGTAGCCAGTTATTGTGGCGCTCAGATATCCGGCGCCCGTTCGCGTCCAGTATCTCGATCCAGAAGGCGACGTTGGCCGGTACCTGAACCATGACAGAACCATCCGGCTCAACAGCAGCATATCCCAGAATTTCACGCATCAGTTGCGCGTTTGAGCGACCGAAGGCTGTACCATCGAGGTCAACGATGTCGTCATCCGGTATCGATACCGATTTGACAACCCTCACGAAACGAGCGGGTCGCTCATCAGCCAGTGTCACTGCAGGATCAGCCAGGGCCACGAGATCTTCAGACGCGGTTCCGTCGAAGTCATACACCGAACGAATGTGAACCAACCCTACCGATTCTGCCGCCAGATCTACATCCAGCTCCAGACCAGGAGACTTGTCGAGAATGACGGGTGGGGCTGTTTGAGCCCCGATGACCACACCTTCTGAGTACGCAAGCCCTTCCTGCCCCAGAACAATCGGCTGCTGAGTCTCCTCATCGACATCGTGCATCCAGATACCGTACAGGGGATCGGCTTCGATCATGGCCGGGTTGGCGAGATTGTCGTCATTACATGGGCCGATCACAGGATCGGCCGGATCGCTCGTTGTATCGAGCAGCCGACACTGGCTCCATGACACGAGAAACCGGTTTGTGCCATCAAACAGGGGAGCAATGTGTGCATAGCGCCCCTGCAGGGGTGGCCGGTCTTCGTCAAGCGTGATGTCACCCGGAACAAGGATCTCCTGGGCATCAGCCAGTAAGCCCAGATTCTCAAATGTCGGTTGATCGTGCTCGACGTAGTTATCCACATCGATTGCTATCGGCAATGCGCCCATACGTGCCTGGCTGCCCGGAGGCCGCGCCATTACAAGAAGGCGTCCGTCAGGCAATGCCGTCGGTTCGACAAACTCTATTGTTTCTCCAGCCGGGCCTGTGTCGTGACTGTGTATCCCGTAAAGCACACCGCTTTCGGTGCCGTCCGGATTCATCCGATACAGGCTCAGGCGATCCCGGCCGGAAACGTTATCCCACCTGGAGTAGACAACCGTACCGTCCGGCATGACATTCGGATCGAGATCTGAACTTGCGTTGAAACTGATCTGACGCAGATCGCTCCCGTCGCTGTTCATGACATGGAGCGTCAGAGCTTCTTCATCCCTGTCCTCATCGAACGCTGAGAACTGAGGCTTCCCTTCATCCAGCAGGACGGCTTTGGACTGCCGCTGCCGGGTCGACGCAAACACGATCCTGCCATCCGGCAAAAACTGTGGTGCGATGTCTTCACCGTCTTCGGCGACGATGTCCGACGTGATGACACGCGAGAGTGTCTGGGTAGCAACTTCGTACACCCAGATGTTCCATGTCGCCTGTTCATCGTCATCCAGATCAGGGTCCTCTGGTGCCCGCAAAGCAAACGCGAGCAACTCGCCATCGAACGAAACCGTCAGATCCTTAATATCGATTTGCGCGGGATTACCATCGACATCGTCCGGGAACAGACCCGCCGATACATCCCTTTCAGCAGCGCTCGGAGACGCCCTGTCTCTGATGAGAAGACGAGCTCCCGGGAAAAAATCGGTTGCCCGTCTTACCTCAGTCGTCAGCAGGTTGCCGTCATCGTCTGTAAGAAGAGGCCGTTCCACGTACGCGACGGGAAAATCGATGACAACCGGATCCGGATCCTGCCCACCACCAAGGGAGGCGCTGGAACTTCCACCGCCGCCTCCTCCACACGCGGCCAGGAGGACCGACAGAATAAAACCGGAGGTCACGAGCACAACACGTGAATTGCGAAAACCGCGCGACTGCTTCAAGCGGAGCCTCGTCTGCGTATACAACCAGCTCGTATTTTTTCACAAGGCAGCAACAACAATATGTGAGAGGCGTCACACCTGCCGCTTGACACAAAAACGAGCCGGGAACCCAAAAGCTGAAGCCCGTCACAGCTTTGTTGTCTCTATTTTCCCATTCTATACACCTGATCTATTTACCTGTTTAGGTACTTGGGCACCCTGCGGGACAACGGGGCCGTCGGTGCGAAGCGGAATGCACCACTAAACGTAATTCGAGACACGACCATCGACTTCGTGTCCGTATTAGCTCCGGTCAATATGCCCGGACGAGCCAAAGGAGCACTACATGACCTGGCTTGAGCCTGTCGTTTATCTGAGCATGAGGGTGTATCGAGCATCCAGGTATGCCGCCCTGGCAAGCCTGACACTGGTCCTCTGCGCAACCAGCACGTTCGCCGACTCAACGGATCAGGCGAAACGTCTTCACGACCGTATCGCGGGCGTTCACCCGGACAGCAGCACGCTGATCTCAATGCGTGACGAAATTGACGCTGGTGATCCGCTGGCCGCAGCGCTCATAGCGACAACAAGTCCCGAGTTCTACAGCGTCACGTTGAAGAACTTCGCCGCTCCCTGGACAAATCGTGACCGTAGTGTGTTCGTTCCTCTGGACGATTACATCGCCACAGTTATCGGCATCGTTCGTGATGATGTGGATTTCCGCGAAATCCTGCACGGGGACGTTATTTATACGGGCACCGGTGTTACCCCTTACTCCAACAACTCCAACGCCCACTACGAAGAACTGGAATCTCAGGGTGTTGATCTTCAGAGCAACCTGACAGCATCGACGCAGTCCGCTGTCACGGGTCTGCCCGCAGCCGCTACGGCCGGTGTGATGACTACACGCTCTGCGTCACGCGCGTTTTTCATCGACGGGACAAATCGCGCGATGTTCCGCTTCACGATGCTCAATCACATGTGTCGTGACATGGAAGAAGTCCACGATGTTTCCCGTACACCTGACCGCATCCGGCAGGACGTTTCGCGAAGCCCCGGAGGAGATAGCCGGGTGTTCCTGAACAATTGCATCGGTTGCCACGCTGGCATGGACGGAATGACCCAGGCTTTTGCGTACTACGACTTTGAATATGACGTTGCGAGCGATCCCGAAGCGCAGAACGGCAGTCTGAACTACAACGACGCCGGAGAAGCCGACCCTGTGACGGGCACCAGGGTAGAAGAAAAGTATTACAACAATGCCCTCAATTTCGAATACGGTTACGTAACACCTGATGACAGCTGGATCAATTACTGGCGGGAAGGACCGAACAAACTTCTTGGCTGGGATTCGGCGCTGGCTGGAAACGGTGCTGGCGCCAAGTCGCTAGGCCAGGAACTTGCCAACACTCAGGTGTTTGCGCAATGCCAGGTCGAAAAGGTATTCGAGAACGTATGCCTGCGCCCGCCTCAGGATTCCGCTGACCGGACACAGATTTCCAACATGGTCGGTTCCCTTCAGACCGGCGGGTACAACCTGCGCCGCACCTTTGCTGAGGCGGCTGTTTATTGCATGGGTGAATGATGACCCACTTCACCGAACATCTGACAAGCGACAGGAAGCCGCCTTTTCTGGAGACAAGCTGTATGAAGCCGATAGGTATTACCCGGATTACTCAGTGGGTGCTGTTGTTATGCGGGGTTGCGTTGGTTGCCGCCTGCGGCAGCGGAAGCGGCGCATCGACGTCTGAAAACCCCGTCACAACCACACCCGATGTCTCTAACTACACTGGACCGGCACCTGCAACCGCAGATGTACAGGCGTT
>JANQFF010000112.1 GCA_028277965.1 Pseudomonadales bacterium | reverse complement strand
TGCTGATCGTGAAAGAGGCGCCCGTGGGTTCCGGCCGCAGCGACAATGACTGGGGCTATGCCCAGGGTTGCGCGGAAGAAATTCTGCCCAGCATCATTGATATCGGCCAGTCCTACTGCGCCAAGATCTGCCACGGTTCCTTCTCGATTCCGATTTTCTGTGAAGATCCCGGCTACACCCCCCAGCTCATGCAGATCACCATTGAGAATGGTTGCGGTACTGACACCGAGTGCAACACCGGTTGCGTCGGTCTGGAAGAGTTTGATGACAACTTCCAGAGCCAGGTCTTTGTTTTCCCGGGTTGCTATCTGCTGCTTCAGCTGAGCTACTGCGGTTATGACAATAACTGCATCTGCATCACCCGCGGCGACTTCTACCTGCCGGTGGAAATGAATACCTTCAGTGCGCTGGCCGGCGACAATGAAGTCACCCTCGCCTGGTCGACCTCTTCCGAGACCGACAACGATCACTTTGAGATCGAGCGCGACGGCGAAACCATTGCCCGCATCAACAGCAAGGGTAACACCGCCAGCGGTCATTCCTATAGCTGGATTGACAACAACGTCACCAACGGCACCACCTATAACTACACCCTGGTGTCCATCGATATCGAAGGCAATCGCGAGGTTCACACCACCGAAGCCGCCACCCCTGCCGCTTCGCTGGCGCCGACCAGCTACGCGCTGAACCAGAACTACCCGAACCCCTTCAACAGCGAAACCACCTTCTCCTTCTCGATTCCGACTGCGGAACATGTCACCCTGACCATCTATGATGTGCTGGGCCGTCAGGTCGCGTCGCTTGTAGATGCCCAGCTTGCTGCCGGCACCTACACTGAGAATTTCTGCGCTTCCAACTTGGCCGCAGGTGTCTACATGTACACCCTCCAGGCCGGCGATTTCAGTCAGACCAAGAAGATGCTCTTCCTGAAGTAAGCATCTACGGTAATCTGCGAATTGTTGTACAGGGCCTGACGAAACGCTATTATTAGGGAGAAGATGTCTATGAAACTATTTACGAATATACTTGCGGCGGTCGTGATTGTGATTGGCCTAGCTGGCACTGCGAACGCGCAGTGTCAGACGAGCGCGCCTTCCGTACTTGCGGTTGGCCAGTCCTATTGCATTCAGGTCTGCCCGCCTTTCACCTTCCATACCTTCCTGCTGGAAGGCGATGCGATCAACGCGAACGGACCCGAGTTCCGTCCCGTGCTGACGCTTCAGAGCGGCTGTCATCCGCTGGATACCGAGTGCAACCTCGAATGCACCCCGCTTCAGGTGCCCTCCGGTGAGTTTGTCTTTGGCGGCTATCCGATTCCGAATTTCTACCCCGACTGGTGGTGGGACGGCAATGACTGCCTCGACATT
>JANQFF010000054.1 GCA_028277965.1 Pseudomonadales bacterium | reverse complement strand
TCTGGAAAAACTCATTGCTTACGAAGCGGTGCACGAAATAGCGGGCTGGGACGATCTGCGCATGCGTGTTTCCCGTGGCAGGCGCTGTTTTGCGTTCTTCCACCCTGTTCTGCCGCAGGAGCCGATCATCTTCGTTCAGGTTGCGCTCACTGACGGTATTGTCAGCAATATCGACGAACTCATCGGCGAGAGCGCCATTCGCCACAATGAATCTGATGCCAACACAGCCATTTTCTACTCGATCAGCAACTGCCAGACGGGCCTGCGGGGAATCGCTTTCGGCGACATGCTGATCAAGCAGGTCGCGGATCGCATATCTGCCGAGTTACCTTTCATCAAGTCGTTTGCAACCCTTTCCCCTGTCCCCGGCTTCGCCAGCTGGCTGGACAACCACCTCACGGAAACTTCCCAGATGGAAAACATATCGGCGCTGCGCGAGGCTGACTGGTCTGACGATTCCGATGAGATCAAACAGTGGCTGATGCCACTGTGCGCGCGTTATCTCACCAGCACAGATGCCGAGGGACGCCCTCTCAACTCCGTCGCCCGCTTTCACCTGAGAAACGGCGCGAGGCTGGACCGACTGTGCTGGAGAGGCAACACGTCTGAACGCGGGATCGAAGAGTCTTATGGATTACTCGTGAACTACGTTTATGACCTTTCCAACGTGACCAAGAATCACGAAAACTACGTCTACGAAGCGGTTGTAACTGCGAGCAACGCTGTAAAACAACTCTCTAAGAAAGCGG
The DNA here is from genome assembly GCA_028277965.1 of Pseudomonadales bacterium. Classification (GTDB taxonomy): domain Bacteria; phylum Pseudomonadota; class Gammaproteobacteria; order Pseudomonadales; family Azotimanducaceae; genus UBA4421. Next base: position 8,996 of record JANQFF010000054.1, on the reverse strand, counting down.
ATATCTAAGCCAGGCCCATCGCCGCGCCGAAGTGGACTGACAAAACAATACACACGGCCGCCAATACCAGAATCTTAAGCATCAAGGGTGCAACAAACCGGAACCAGGCAGTATAAGGCACCCGGCCGAGCGCCAATGCACCCATAACAAGCGCACTGGTGGGTACAATCATGTTGGTGAATCCGTCTCCAAACTGATAAGCAAGAACAGCGGTCTGCTGAGGCACACCCGTCAACGTCGCGAGCGGTGACATGATCGGCATGGTCACAAATGCCTGCCCGGATCCTGAGGGTATGAAGAAGTTTGTAGCGGACTGCACAATCAGCATCCCCACCGCCGAGACGTCAGCGGGCAACCCTTCCAGCAAACCTGCAATGGACATCACAATCGAATCGATAATCTGCCCGTCCTCCAGGACAATTGCGATCGCCCGTGCGAAGCCAACGATGAGCGCTGGCGCCGTCATCTTGCCGGCACCTTCGAGGAAAGTACGGCTTGTCTCCCCGGGACTAATGCCCGCAATCGCAGCCGCAGCCAGACCAATCCCGAAAAAAACCGTGTTGAGCTCAACAACGAACCAGCCGTGGTTCGCCGCACCATATACAAATGTCGCCAGCCCCAGAATGAACACTATCAGTATTGCGATCCGCCGGCCGGTCAGCTGAAGATCCTGCGGTGTCTCAAATCCCACACTGTAATCAACATCAGCCACGTAACTCGCCGAAGGGTCATTCCTGACCTTCATCGCATAGCGATAAACGTGGTGAAAACCGAGCAGGAGAAAAGCCATCATCATGACAAGGCGCACCTCCCATCCTGACGTCAACGGCACGCCAGCGATGCTCTGAGCGATCAGTACGCCAAACGGATTAATGCCTGCGCAGCCCCAGCCGATCCCGAACGGTATCCACACCATGCCCATGGCCACAACCGCGTCCATGCGCATCGCCAATGCCATCGTGACGATGATCGGTACCAGCGGCACATATTCTTCGCCCATACCTATCGTGAAAGAACCGAGACTGAACATCACAAAACAGCCTGCGATCAGCATCCACGGGCTGTGTCCCAGATGGGCAACGGACCGATGTAGAGCGGCATCAAGCGCTCCGGTCCTGCGCAGGACTTCAATGACCCCGCCGATAATGAAGATCAGGAAGACGATGTCCTGCGCGTCGGCAAGACCTTTCGTGATACCAATCAGAAAATGCCATACAGGTAACGTCACTTCCTGATCCGGGCTGACAGCCTGGTAGGTACCTGCAACAACCATTGTCCGCCCGGGACTGTCCGGCACAGGCTGCCGGTCGAATTGTCCCTGCGGGACGACGTAGGAGAGGAGTTGCGCAAAAACGATAAACGCGAAGATCAGGACAAGCGAATCGATGTTCAGACCGCGCTTTTGCATGTAGGTGTTCCCAAAGCAGGTGGCTAGAATAACAAATGCTGTCACGTGACCAGGTCAGCTAGGAAGACGGGCTCCGGACAGTATTGACTGACGGTATATCCCAGGCTTCATTCAGCTTCCCATCCACGATCCGCCAAACAACCACGGCATCAAATTCGATCGTGTTACCTTCAATCGTCAGCCGATTGCACACGTGTGTGATGAGCAACTCGTCACCGGCAGCGCGAACATCAACCGGATTGACCTGGAAACTACCGTGACCCAACTCGTCTAGTTTCGCAAAGAAGGTTTCAAGCCCATCGATTCCCCGGTAATCACCGTCGAGATCAGGCAGTCTGGGGTTGAAGTAATGCCAGGTGAAGTCGTCCGCAAAGATGTCGGCACATGCATCGAGATCCTGAAGATCGAGGTTCATCAGGATAGTGAGGTTCGGGTGTGTGGACGTGGTCATCAGAGATGAATATCTTGGTTCAGGCGCCAATCTAGCACTCAATACATTGATCACAAACGGGCAATGAACATGAATCACGTAAAAAACAAACTGAAAGCAGGCGAGGTTGTCATCGGAACTACAGCGTCCGCTGGCAGCGAGGTCCGTTTCCTCGCCAACTCAGGCTTCGACTTCCTCCTGTTCGATACACAGCATTCACCGGACGACATCAAAAGCCTGGGCCGGCCGCTGGCGGCCATGCGCCGTCGCGACGCGATCCCGATCATCCGTGTCGGCGACAACCGGCCGGACCAGATCTGTTATGCATTGGACCAGGGTGCCAAAGGGCTCATCGTTCCAATGGTGAACACACCAGAAGAAGCACAGAACATGGTCAAATGGTGCAAGTACCCGTTCGAGGGGGAGAGGAGCTCAGCAGGCATCACCGGTGAGTGGGGTGAGTTCGACAGCTACCGTGAGTATATGGATGCGGTCAACGAACACCTTCTCATCATCCCGATGCTCGAGACCCAGCAGGGGCTGGATAACCTGGATGAGATCGTTAGCGTACCAGGCGTGGACGTCCTCCTGATTGGCCCGTCTGACTTTTCCATCAACCTGGATGTACCCCTCGATTACACCAACCCCAGATACAGGAGCGCACTCGAGACAGTGGCAGCGGGATGTGCGAAGGCCGGGGTGGCCCCGGGGATGTTTTTCGTTCCACCGGGAATCTCACCTGCTGACCTGATCGAGATGGGCTACCGGTTCTTCACACTGCCATGGCAACGCTGGGCGAGCGAGGGTATCAAGGCGGGTCTCACAGGTATCGGGTAGCTTATTCTTCGACCAGTCTGGCCACGAGCGCAACCCGGTCCCGGGGATTACCCAGGAGCACATAGTAGACATCTGCAGCGCCCACACGCTCACCGTACTTGGATCCCATGGCTTCGAGCACCTGACTCGCTTCAGTCTCACCCAGCTCGTCAACCGGCGTGGCCTCGGGAATCCGTGTACTGACTTCATCGCCACGCCTGAATTGCAGGGGATTACCAGTAAGCAGAGCCTCAGCCACTTCCGGATCCGCGTCGTAGTAGACAACGGGATCTGCACCCATATCGAGCGCCCAGAGCCTCACCGTGTGACCACCACTGCGGGTATCAATCGTCAGTTCAACCACCTCGCCGGATTCGTAAGTGGAGATGACGTAGCTGTAGGTCCCAACCCACGCCAACGCCAGAATCGCCGCCAGGCTCCCACTCAACGCAAGGTCAACCCGGGAGGACTTAAACCAGGACTTTGCGAACAGGGCAGCGCCTGCGATCAAGCCAGTCCAGGCCAGCAAACCACCACGGTTCACAACCAGTATCAGGGCGGTAAGCGCCACGAGTCCTGCGACAAGAAGGGCGATGTTTCTGGAATTCACTATCAGTTTCCCTTCAGACCTGTATACGTCGCTGCCAGATAGGCGAGGAGCGCAGCCGGGAGAACGACGAGGACCAGGTCAGTGATGGCCGCTTCAGAGCCCGGGTCTGTATGCAGAAACCACAGGACGAGATGAAAGACCCCGTGCACCACAAGCCATGCACTGCCGAATATGACCAGCGGTTTGAGATCCCGGTAGATCCCATAAGCGACACCCAGCGCACTGATCGTGAACGCAAACCCCACGTCGAGCAGGAAGTGCATGTTGTACGGGCCGGTGTCCGAAACACCCGGTCCTGTTTCGTAGAAGGTCAACGGGGCGATCGAGATGAACAATCCCGTGATCAGGTAGTAGGCGACTAACGCCCACAACGCGTAGATTCTCATGTGCACTTTCTCCGGATATCAGCTTATAGACGATTGACCGGCAGACTTTGTGACACAACCCGATGAATGATCAATTCTCCCCGGGAGACAATCTGAGACCGGTTATTCCCACCGGGGCGCTCTTGCCACCCTCGCGTGCTGCTCCAACCACTTCGCGTAATGTGAAGTCCGCATTGAGATCTTCTGGTCCTGAATCAGGCCCCAGCTCACCAACGCGAACATATTCTCCAGCGTCAGCCGCCAGCCGAAACGCCACGGTTGCGCCGGCCGCTTCCCCGGGCAGGCCTTTCGCCCCAAAACCATGCCCCTCGTTGGTCTGAGTGCCCGTAGTGGCCTGATAGCCCATTCTGTGAAGGAGTTTTGCGCTCGCACGCCGCAATACATCCGGTTTTACCGACAGCATCCAGTTTTCCTGCTGGCGCATCCAGGGTTTCTGCATGCCGTTTAACATCACAATACGCGGCTGGTCCGTATGGTTGATACCCGTGCCGTGGAGGAGGCGACCATCTGTGATGATGACCGTGCCGGGTTCTGCATCGATATTGATCGCGGGTGGCAGTTTTCCCACGGGTTTACCTTCACGAACGGCATCACTCAGTGTTTTATGACTGCCCGGGATCACCAGCGTACCGCCGTTGCTTTCATCGATGCGGCTGATCGCGATGAGGACGTTTACCGACATGGGGCTCTTTGAGTCGAGGGCGTTGCCCTGGTCCTGATGCAGGGCCTGAGGGACACCGCCTTCCAGGGAAATCGCGGCAATCATGGAGGTGCATATCCACCCGTAACCCAGAGCTTCGGTGACCAGTTGTTCAACCAGGGCTCCGCCCTGCATAGCGTCCGGATGCTGCTCGATCAGGAGCTCGAAACATCGGCCTTTGTTGACGCAGCAGTTGATGTTCTGACCGCTCGGCGTCTTCTGGGCGATACCCGCCAGCCGTTCACCTTCAGCCTGCTCCAGGACACGCTTCTGAACAGCCTCAACCTGCTCCCGGGAAAGCGCATCCTCAATTTTGCAGTACCCCCAATCCACAATATCGCTACGCAGCTGTTCGATATCCTTAGTGGCTTTTGGAAGAGCTTTGTCTTTCCAGTATGGGTGTTTCTCTCCGGTGGTTGTGTCGTAGTAGGCGCCCGGTTTGAATTCCCACTTGCCCCATTCACTACCCCGCATTGGCGGTACGAAGTAGATTTCCGGATTGTTCTCCAGGACCGACTTCATCGGTTCGGTCGATGTGGTCTCCGGGTGATACATGCGCATTTCCGGCGTGGACCGGGCCAGTATCAGTTCAGGATCAAATTCATCAGGTATTCTCGGCACAGCTCTTCTCACTGTCGTTCCCGGCAGATGATCATAATCCTATCTCCCTGACCCGCCTTTCGCTAATCTAGCCCGGTAACAAATCCAACGTGACAAGCACCGGACACACCCATGGACCACAACCTGACCCAATCCCAGCTCGATGCCTACTGGATGCCGTTTACCGGCAACCGCCAGTTCAAGAAAGATCCACGCATCATCGTTGCAGCTGACGGCCATTACTTTACCGATGACCAGGGACGGCAGATATTCGACGGGCTGTCGGGCTTGTGGACCTGTGGGCTCGGGCATCGCGTCCCCGGTATCATTGAAGCCATTTCCAACCAGGCGCACGATCTCGACTACAGCCCGGCGTTTCAGTTTGGGCACCCCAAGGCATTTCAGCTGGCTGAACGGATTACCGAATTCATGCCCGAGGGCCTGAACCGGGTTTTTTACTGCGGATCAGGGTCGGAATCCGTTGAAACATCCCTCAAGATTGCCCGGGGTTACTGGCGGATACAGGGACAGCCGACGAAGACGCGGCTTATCGGCCGCGGCAAGGGATACCACGGGGTCAACTTCGGTGGCATCAGCGTTGGCGGGATTGGCGCAAACCGGGCCACCTTCGGTGAAGCGCTGAACACCGATCACCTGCGCCACACCTGGCTGCCGGAAAACCACTTCTCCCGCGGCATGCCCGAACAGGGTGCGGAGCTGGCAGACGAAATGCTCGAGATCATCGCGCTGCACGACGCGTCCAATATAGCTGCGGTCATTGTCGAACCGATGGCCGGTTCCGGCGGTGTCTTTCCGCCACCGATCGGGTACCTCCAGCGTCTGAGGAAGATTTGCGACGACCACAACATCCTCCTGATCTTCGACGAGGTCATTTGCGGCCTTGGCCGTATGGGCGCCAGAACGGGTGCTGAAGCTTTCGGGGTCACCCCGGACATATTGACGATCGCCAAGCAGGTCACCAATGGGTCGGTGCCGCTCGGTGCAACCATTGTTCGGCAGGACATCTACGAGGCTTTCATGGCAACAGGCGCGCCGGAGTATGCCCTCGAGATGCCACATGGTTACACCTACTCCGGCCACCCACTCGCGTGTTCTGCGGGCCTGGCCGCGCTGCAGGTTCTCGATGACACGGATGCCATCCAGCAGGTCGCAAAAACAGCACCCTACTTCGAATCGTCGATACACAGTCTCGCAAACTGCCGACACGTTGTTGATATCCGCAACTACGGCCTTGCAGCAGGCCTGACCCTGGAAGCCTATCCGGGTGAACCCTTGAGAAGGCCATACGAGGTCGCGATGGAGATGTGGCGCAAAGGTTTTTACATCCGCTACGGTGGCGACACGCTGCAGCTTGGATTGCCGTTTTTTGTGACAGAAGAGGAGATAGACAGCCTCACAAACGCTCTCGGTGAAACCCTCGGCACAGCCTGATGCCTGATATTCCTTCCGAGGCCCGGGTGGTGATCGTCGGCGGGGGTGTCGTCGGCTGCTCAATCGCGTACCACCTCACCAGGATCGGATGGCAGGATGTTGTGCTTCTCGAACGTCAACAGCTGACGTGTGGAACAACCTGGCATGCAGCCGGGCTCATCGGGCAGCTGCGGGCCAGTCAGAATCTGACCAGACTCGCTAAATACACTGCGGAGCTTTATACGCATCTTGAAGCCGAGACTGGACAGGCAACCGGCTTCAAACAGAACGGTTCTGTCACGATCGCCACCAATTCTGAACGTTTCGAAGAGCTGAAGCGCAACGCTTCAATGGCCAAAGTCTTCGACCTTCAGGTGGACGTGATTGACCGGAACGATGTCGAGCGGTTGTACCCGCTCATCAACACCGAAGATGTTCTGGGTGGCACATGGATTCCTTCCGACGGCCAGGGTAATCCCATCGACATTACCCAGGCCCTGGCAAAAGGCGCACGCAACGGCGGCGCGCAAATTTTCGAGAACACCAGGGTTACACGCATACTCCATGACACGAATCGCGTCACTGGTGTCGAGACAGAAGGCGGCACAATTCAGGCCGATTACGTGGTGCTTGCAGCGGGTATGTGGACGCGCGAACTTGCAGCGTCCGTGGGCGTCACCGTGCCGCTACACGCCTGCGAACACTTCTACCTGATCACCGAACCCATCGAAGAAGTGACACCCAACCTGCCGGTTCTGCGGGACTACGACGCATGGGCTTATTACAAGGAGGACACCGGCAAGATCCTCCTGGGCGCTTTCGAACCCGAGGCCATCCCCTGGGGCGGCGACGGCATCCCGGACGATTTCAGCTTCGACGAGCTGCCCGGCGACTTTGAGCACTTTCAGCCTGTTCTGGAACAGGCCGTCAGACGCATGCCCGTTCTGGAAACAGCAGGTATACAGAAGTTCTTTTGCGGGCCGGAATCGTTCACACCGGACGATCGCTATCACATCGGCGAGGCAGCCGAACTCGACAACCTCTTCATCGCAGCGGGCTTCAATTCGATTGGCTTCCAATCCGCCGGTGGCGTCGGCAAAGTGCTCTCGGAATGGATGCGCGACGGTCACCCGCCGGCAGATCTCTGGGAAGTGGATGTCCGACGCAACCTGCCGTTTCAGAACAACAGGAAGTACCTGCACGATCGAGTCACTGAAGGCCTTGGTCTGCTCTACGCAATGCACTGGCCGTATCGCCAGCTTGCGACCTCCAGGGGCGCTCGCAGATCACCGTTCCATGACCGGCTGACAGCAGCGAACGCAGGTTTTGGTGAGCTTGCCGGTTGGGAACGGGCTAACTGGTTTGCGCCGCCCGGGGTTGAACCCGAGTACAAATACTCCTGGTTCAGGCAGAACTGGTTTGACTATTCGGCCGCCGAACATCAAGCCATACGGGAAAACGTGGGTGTTCTCGATCAATCGTCATTCGCGGAATTCCTCGTACAGGGCTCTGATAGTACAGCCCTGATGAATCAGATCTGCGCGAATGATATCGATGTGCCGGTGGGACGGCTTGTCTACACGCAATGGTTGAACAACCGGGGTGGAATTGAAGCGGACGTCACGGTGTGTCGTCTGGCAGAGCATGAATACCAGGTGGTCACCCCTGCTGCATCCCAGACCCGGGATTTTCACTACCTGCGCCGGTTATTGAGATCCCATGCCGCCACAGTGACGGATGTTTCCTCGGGCTATGCGGTTCTGAGCGTCATGGGCCCCAACAGCCGCCACCTCCTGAACGATGTCTCCCCTGCGGATCTCTCCAACGAGGCATTTCCTTTTGGAACGTTTCAGGACATTGAGGTGGGATACGCTACTGTCCGTGCCATGCGTGTGACCTACGTCGGGGAGCTCGGCTGGGAGCTGCACATTCCGGCTGAGTTTGCCCTCCACATATACGATACGCTGACGGAAGCCGGACAGACCTACAGCCTCTCACACGTGGGCATGCACGCCATGAACTCCCTGCGGATTGAAAAAGCCTACCGGCACTGGGGACACGACATAACCGATGAGGACACCCCCATCGAAGCAGGGCTCAACTTCGCCGTGGCTTATGACAAACCGGGCGGATTCATCGGACGCGATGCCCTCCTCTCCCAGAAAGAACGGGGCGTGACCAGGCGCCTCGTACAGTTTCTTCTGAACGACCCCGAACCCCTGCTTTATCACACGGAACCGATCTGGCGAAACGGGGAGCTTGCCGGTTACATCGCGTCCGGGATGTATGGCCACACCCTTGGGGGTGCGGTGGGTCTGGGCTACGTTTCAAACGAAACCGGGGTTGACCCTGCTTATATCCGGGAAGGTGAGTACGAGATCGAGGTCGCTGGAGAACGGATACCGGCAACCGCGTCGCTGCGGCCGATGTACGATCCGAAAAGCGAGCGGATCAGACGCTAAAGTGGTGACGAGGTGCCTGGCACCATCGTTACCACTTTCTGTAGGAGTGGCGCCAAGGCACCTCTATAAACCTCTCACATGCTCAGAGCTTCACCGCGTTTTCACTACCAAGGCGTCGTGCCGCAGGTAATATCTGGATATTGCCAAGGTGCG
>JANQFF010000031.1 GCA_028277965.1 Pseudomonadales bacterium | reverse complement strand
GGAGCTCTTCGACGGCGAATACTTCTTCCAGAACATCCAGTGGGAAGGCCTCAACGCCGAAATGCGCCTCAATTGATCTCCAGACTCAGCACTCTCCCGACACTTTGGTGAAGTAGTCCTCGAGCCGTTTGCCCGGCTCGTCGGGGTACTGTGTGGTGAGGCTGCGCGCTTCGACGATGCGATCGACGCGGAAGTTCCGGAAATCCTGGCGCAGCTCACACCAGGCGCCGACCGCCCAGGAATAACCCCAGTAGAGCAGGGTTAATGGCCAGACGATCCTCTCTGTCGACCGGTCGTCCACATCGGAATAGGAGAGGTACAGCCGTCTGCGATCGTTGATGGCGTCACGAACGGCGCCAAGTTTTTCGGTTGTTTCTTCTGTCTGGTGGGCAGCCATTTCCGGCACGACGAGAGTTTGTGACGTCAGCTCACCGCGGAGATTCTCGGGGAGCACCGCATCGACCTTGTCGAGTATCCGTTCAGCCGCTGCCGCCATTTCATGGTCACCCCATCGTTTGGCGACCTGGGCGCCAAAGAACAGCGCCTGAAGCTCGTTTTGATCGAACATCATCGGTGGCACCTGGTAGCCGCGGTGCAGACGGTAGCCGACACCTGCTTCGCCATCGACGGGCACACCGGACTCCATGAGGTTCTGAATGTCCCGGTAAATGGTCCGTTCGCTGACCTCCAGCTTTTCTGCGAGAGTCTGGGCGGTGAGCACCCGGCCGCGGCCGAGTTGCAACACAATCTGGAAGAGTCTGTCAGCGGGTCTCATACGCGCATCCTAACAGCATCCTGCCAGGTTTTTCGATGCCTACTGACACAACGGTGTCAGTAGAGTTCGCGTTTTCAATGGGTTTCTCATTTAATACTGACAGGCCGTTGTCAGTAGGTGTCAGTTAGGATGTCAGCACATCAGAGAGGGATCACCCGATGCGAATCCATCCACGAACAGACCTCAAGCACCATTTCAAAGAAGCCCTGGCCTATTCGATTTGCCAGTGGCTGGAAATGGCGGAAAAGCGGCAGATCCGCCGTGTACGGATGTGGGAATCCGTAGCCGATCAAGACACTGAAGAGAAAAGGAGCCTGAAAAATGAATGTCACTGAAGTTGCACAACGCTTTATCGATCACTGCAAGCGCGGAGAGGACTACAAAGCCGTCGATGAACTCTACTCACCCAATGTTGTGAGTGTTGAGCCGTTGGCTGAAGGCATGGATCCGGCGGAGGGAATCTCCGAGGGCCTTGATGCCATTCGGGCGAAACACGCCTGGTGGGAAGACAACCATGAAATCCATGAGGCGGTTGCCGAAGGTCCGTACCTCGGACGGCGCCCGGACGAATTTCTCGTGAAATTCATCATTGATGTGACACCCAAAGGTGGCGAGCGGGTCAAAATGGAGGAGTTGGGCCAGTTCACCGTTGCAGATGGCAAGGTGGTCCGGGAAGAGTTTCTGCACATTCCGGGGTAGTCAGGAAAGCGATCGCGGCTGAAGCCGCTGCTACAGAGATAGCTAGATAACTCCGCGATTCATGAAGCAGGTAAATCCTCCCGGTATTTCCGTCCCTTGTATTGCGGATCAATGAGCTTGCGTGGGTGTTCGCCGTTCACGTAGCCCATGAATCCGGGGTCGATGATGCTGTAGCCGAGCAGTGCCTGGATGCGCGGGCTGTAGCGAGCAGCAATGTCCGGAGGCACGGCAAGGACCATGTTTTCGATCTGTCGCAAACCCGGTGCACAGTACTGGGGAGTGATACCGAGTCGAATCCCGTTGCTCTCGTTTGCACCTCCACGGTGGATAAGGGTTCCCTGAAAAATCACCACGGATCCCGCCGGCATGGTGACTTTCACAGCCTCCTTCTCTTCCGGCTCACGTCCGTCAGGCCACAGATGCGACCCTGGAATGACTTCTGTCGCCCCGTTTGTGTCAGTGAAATCATCCAGTGCCCAGATGGTACTGATGCCAAAAGCTCTGCGTGGTTTGGGAAGGCCGAGACCACCCGCGCCGTCATCGAGATGGAATGGTTGCGGGGTTTCCCCGGGATGAACGTTGATGGCCAGTGCCGCGCTCAGGAGATAGTTGTTCGGCAGGAGCTCGTCGACGATGGCGAGAATGGTCGGGTGTTCGATGAGCTCAGCCATCGACGGTGACTTCGCCAGAAGCGCGTAAACACGTTCTGTGTGTTCACCTTCGAAGTTGTTGCGGCCCATTTTCTCGCGTTGAAGGTAGGGGTTAAGTTCATCACGTATGCGTTGTATCAGTTCATCGTTGATGAGCTTTTCCATGACCGTGAAGCCGTCAATGGCCAGATTGTCGAAGTGGGGTTTCAGATCAGGGACATTCATACACGTGCTGCCTGAGTGTTTGGTACGCTTGACTGGATATTAAATCAAATTGAGTAGAGGAAGGGATGAGGGACCTGACGGATAAAGTAGCCTGGATCACAGGCGCGGGCACCGGCATCGGAGAGGCCGGGGCGATTGCGCTGGCAGATGCGGGTATGCACGTTGTGCTCTCCGGACGCAGGGTTGAGAAGCTCGAAGAGGTGGCTGCCAGGTGTCAGGGCCGGGCGGTGATCGAACAGCTGGATGTTGCTGAGAAAGACAGTGTCAATTCGGTTGCGGGCAGGATTCTGGAGCGTTTCGGCCGGGTAGACGTGCTGGTGGCAAGCGCGGGAATCAACCCGCGCGAGCGAAACTGGCATAACGTGAGTCTCGAGGATTGGGATTCGGTCATTCGTATCGATCTCGACGGGGCGTTTTACTGCTGCAAGGCGGTGTTACCTACGATGAAAGAGCAGGGTGATGGTCTCATCATCAACATTTCCTCCTGGGCAGGGAAACAGGTTGGCATTGTGACGGGCCCGGCTTACACAGCTGCGAAACATGCCATGAACGCCATGAACGAAAGCCTCAACATGGAGGCGTGTACCTTTGGCGTGCGTGCAACGGCAATCTGCCCCGGAGAGGTGGCAACCCCGATCCTCGATAACCGACCGATACCGGTCAGCCAGGAGGACCGGGACAAAATGGTGCAGGCTGAAGACTGCGGAGACGTGATCCGGTTTCTGGCGGAGCTGCCGTCACATGTGTGCATCAATGAGCTCACGATCAGCCCAACCTGGAACAGGGGGTATGTGGCTGCGGCGAGGGCGCAGTTACCAAAAGACTGACCCTACAGAAATCGCGGCTAAAGCCGCTCCTACAGGTGCGACGCATGCGTCGCACCTGTAGGAGCGGCTTTAGCCGCGATTTCT
>JANQFF010000030.1 GCA_028277965.1 Pseudomonadales bacterium | reverse complement strand
CTCTACCTGCGTTGCGCACCTTGGCAATATCCAGATATTACCTGCGGCACGACGCCTTGGTAGTGAAAACGCGGTGAAGCTCTGAGCATGTGAGAGGTTCATAGAGGTGCCTTTACGCCGCTCCTACAGAGTTAGACGGATCTCTCTACCTTTGTAGGAGCGGCTTTAGCCGCGATTAAGTCAACGCGGCAGGGTAACCCTCACGGACGCTCCACCCCACTGCGATTCCCCAAACTCCAGATTGCCGTGGTACAGCCCGACGAGTTCCGCAACAACGGCCAACCCAATTCCCTGCCCCGATTCGATCTCATCAAGGCGGCGTCCCCGGGCGAGCACCTCTTCTCTCTGGTCCCCGGGAATACCCGGACCATCATCTTCAATCGTGATTCGGCCACCAATGGCCTCGACTTCCACCGTTACGTGGATACGCTTGTTTGTGTACTTGAAGGCGTTTTCGAGAAGATTGCCTGCCATTTCCAGCAGGTCGCGTTCATCACATCGCACAGCCACATCTTCGAGCCGGGTTGTCACCTCTATCCCTCGATCCATATAGGCCGTTTCGAGCGCCCTGAGCAGCCTCTCCACAACTTCGGTCAACTTCACCGACTTACCGACAACCACGGGCCCAGAAGCGGACGCTCTCGATAGCTGATGCGTAACGGTCGTTTCCATGCGGTCGAGTTGTTCACCCAGAAGGGTCTTGTCCGGGTGGGTGTCGAGCAAACTGTTACGGACAACGGCCAGTGGTGTTTTCAGGCTGTGGGCCAGATCCTCCAGCGCGTTGCGGTAGCGCGAACGACGTCTGTGTTCATGAGCAACAAACCGATCAAGATTCGCTGCGAGGCCGGTCAGTTCCCGTGGGTAGCGGTCACTGAGCTTTTCGCGCTCACCTTCCTCGAGTTCCTGGACCTCTCCCGCCATTGTTCGAAGGGGCAGAAGACCCCATCGCAGCGCGAGCAGCTGAGCGATGAAGAAGACAAAGGTTGCCGCCCCCAGCCCAACCCCGAGGTTCTGCCGGAAGCTGGCAATTGTCGCTCTGAAGGGTGCCTGATCGGTCGCCGTGCTGAATACAACCTGATCGATATCGACCCCTTCCCAGATCACCGTGTAGCTGAGATGGAACCGGGCAACGTCTCCTGCCGCAACATCAGAGAAGACGAATGAGCCGGGCTCGGACAAAACCACAGGAAAATCAATCTCTGTTGTCACCCCCGATGCTGACAACCACAACACTTCCCCGAGGTCACTCGTCACCCTGGCATAAAGTCCCGAGTCCGGCTGGCTCAATCGTGGTTCGAACAGATCATCGTCGAAATAGAGTTGGTCACCATCCTCTTCCACCGATCCCATCAGGGAATAGATGACCAGGCGCAGCTGCTCTTCAGCGCCGGCCGTCACACTTCGTGTAAACGTCCGATCGAGCACCCAGCCGGTCAAAGTGAGAAACAGCACAAGGACGACTGTCGACGTGACAAGTAACCGGTTTTGGATCGAATTACCCAGCATCAGGATGACGGTTCCTTACCGCCCGGTTTAGCCGTTTTCAGTAACGAACCGGTAGCCCTGACCTCGCACCGTACGAATGAAGTTCACAGGCGTGATCTTTTTTCGCAGTCGGCCGACAAAAACCTCAATGACATTGCTGTCGCGGTCGAAATCCTGTTCGTACAGGTGGTCGGTCAGTTCGCTTTTCGATACCACCCGGTCGGGATTCAACATCAGGTATTCAAGCACCTTGTACTCATAAGCCGTCAGCTCCACAGCCCGGCCGTCTACCCGGACTTCCTTCTTGGAAGTGTCGAGCTGGAGTTCACCCTGGCTCAGCACCGGTGATGCATACCCTGCTGCCCGGCGTATAAGCGCATTCAGGCGCGCTTTCAGTTCTTCCATCTGGAAAGGTTTCGCGAGGTAATCATCTGCGCCCGCCTCCAGACCCTGAACCTTGTCCTGCCAGTGTCCCCGCGCCGTAAGAACCAGCACCGGAAACGTGATCTCTTCAGCCCGCAGCCGGCTGATCACCTCGATGCCATCAATTTTGGGCAGACCCAGATCAACCACCGCAACGTCGTATTCGTACTCACGGCCGTAGTAAAGACCTTCTTCCCCGTCCGCAGCACAGTCGACAGCAAAACCGTCACCTTTGAGGTAGCTGGCAAGCTGCTCCCGTAGCGGGGCTTCATCTTCTACGATCAAAATACGCATGTGTTACCCGACGACGACTAGCGACGCTGACGAACCCGGCCGCGATTGTCGACAGTAATCGTGACAACACGTTCGCCATCGACCAGCATTCTCACCCGGTACTCAACGCCCTGGGGCTTAAGCATCGGACTCGCAGAGAGGACCCTTCCCCCACCGGTGTAGGTTTTTGCTATTCGTGTAGCTTCTTTCAGGGAAAGACCCGGCTGCGGGGCAAATCCGTTCTGAGTGCTGGCATCTTTTGTCAGATCCTGGATTTTCGGAGCGGCTATCGCAGTGCCGCCTGACACAAAAACGAGAAAAAAGAGGGAGAGCACAACAGGCCGAACAGCGTAAGTTTTAAGCTGCCACCGCTGGAAGGGGCGTCTGATACACGAGGGTTTTGCCATTACATTCGCACCTTGGGGTTACCAGCCCGGGTCGTCTTGACCCGAACCTTGCCCATTGTACTCTCCCAAAACAAAAAAACGTCTATTCAACTCTCATTCCGCCGGGGTCACCCTGACACGGACACGGATGAATTCGCCGGGGTCTTTACGCATGCGTGTCTTGTAGGTGGTGCCTGCGTACACGTAGCTCACGTCGTAACCGACAAACCGTTCTTCTTCCCGGGTCTCACGGCTGACTTCACACACTTCTTCCGTTCGATAACGGACCCGCTCACCATGCCGAT
>JANQFF010000014.1 GCA_028277965.1 Pseudomonadales bacterium | reverse complement strand
CTTTGGCAATGGGGCCCGCCATTCCCTGCAGAGCCCGCCTTGCTACAAAGCCCCGCAGATACGCGCTGAGCGCGCGATAGGTTTATAGAGGTGCCTTTTTGCCGCGATTGAGATTGCTTCTCAGCGCTGCAAAGAAACGATCTCTCAACTGTGCTGCAATGTCATCCTTGGGTCCCGCGGCACACCAGTCTTTCAGTAGCTGTTCAAGATCCTTGTCGGAGAACGTGCGCCTGCCTGTGTTCATGAACTCAACCTGCAATGCCATCCGTTCGGACTGATCCGTTTCGGGAGAAGGCATGTCTGCTGCAATTTCTGCCGTCAATGCGAGGCGCTTCCAGTCTGCCGGCGTAGCGGCGCCACTCGCCCTGGCATCGAAAACAGGATCCGGCGAGTCGAACTTCGTGCCAGCGGCTTCGCTCTCCGACACGGACATGTCCCACTGTCGCCATTGCTCAAGCTGCGCCAGGCGCTGACCACGGAGAGTTTCCTCCTGTCGTTGTTGAATCGCACGGTTGGCATCGTCTCGGCGTTTCCGCTGATGGGCTGTCATACGGCTATCCTGCGCCGCATGATCAATGGCGTCGTTGAGCCTTCGTGCCTCCTGTAGTGAACATTCAGATTCGCTGGCTGTGACGAGTTCGGAAACCGCGGTTTCAAGTAACTGCGAAAGCCGGGTTTGCTCGGCACGCTGCTCGTCGAAGTGGGCGTCCCGGGAAGCAAACGCCTGGTCGCAGACCTGGCGGAATTCTTTCCACAGGCGCTGGTCCTGTCCGCGTGGCAGCGCTCCGCAATTGCGCCATTCCTCCTGTAGGGTTTTGATGGTTGCAATCTGGCTTTCCAGATCTTGATCCAGTGCGCTCCTGGCGCGAGTGATCAGCTCCCTGCGTGCGTCTGCGTTTTTGCCCCACCTTTTTTTGAGCTCGTCGTGTAGCTGCTTCTGCAAGCTTTCAAAGCGTGCTTCTACCGGTTGCAGCGCGCGCCGGTCACAGGGGTGGTGAGTCTGCCAGGCCTGGCGTGCAGCGTTCAGGATCTCTCTGGCAGCCTTGAGATCAGCCTGTTCGAAATCGGTGGCTGCGAGATACCTCTCAATCTGCTCACAGATGTCGATTCGTGCCTGGAGATTGTCCGCGCGAAGCTGTTTTTGCACCTCGTAATGAGCTTCGCAGGTTTTGAACGCCTCTTCGGCGAGACTATCGAATTCGCGCTGCAGGGCAAATTCTTCTGAACCCGCCGGTCTGCCAAGGTCCTGCCACTCACGACGGAGCGTTTTGAGCTGTTCAGCCTGTTCGGCAGGCGGCAGAGGGTTCTCTGCCAGTTCTCGCATGGAACTGATCAGGACCTGACGTTTCGGGACGGTCGCGTATTTGCGCCAGTCTGTCAGCTGGGCGAGCCGGGTGCTCAGCGTATTGATGAGGTTTTCTGTCTCACTATCGAGAGCGACGCCAGCGGCAAGCTCGCTCGCGATATCCCTAATTTTCTTCAGGTCCCTGGTGGCCGATTTTGTCTGTCCGTCTGCAAGCTCGGCTTCAACTGCCCGTGCCAATTCGTGAAGCAGCTCCAGTTTCGACGCTCGCGCGGATTCGGTGTCTTTCAAGCCAGCCAGGCTGTTGCTCAGCTGCTGTTGTTGATGCTCGATAAACCCGGGCACCGTGTGCCCGGCAGGCCAGTCGAGCTTTGACAGACGTTTTCTCCACGTCTGACACCAGGTTTTCAGGTCTTTTGGGTCCGTCGGTGGCGGGTCATCCCAATTCAGGGTTTCCGCGCGGATCCATGCTGCTTCGTAAGCACTGAACAGGGCTGAGACTTCTTCGAAAGTGGCATGCTGGTCCGCGGTGGGTGGAAAACGGTCAGCGTTTGTCAGCCATTCGCTGGCAATAGAATCACGGGTGTTCCTGGCTTCCGGAACCGCCACACCGGAGCGCATGTCCGCTGCAAGATCATTGAGCTTTTTGACCAGGGACTTAAACGGATCGTTTGCAGGATCCGGGATGTATAAATCAACACCTGCCAGAGGATCGTCCCCTGCGGAGTATTCGCCACGTTGGCCACCTGCGGCGAGCAGATCGCTGTTTGCCTGTTCGAGAGCAGCGCACAGGTCAATGCGTGTAGACGCGAGGGCAGCCAGTTTTCCTCGGTGGGCTCGTACGCTATCAGCTGTGTTTGGATGCTGTTTGAGCTCCTTGTTGATCGACATATCAACTTCAACAATACGATCGTAGAGCGTCTGGCACCGCGCTGTGGTCTGGCGAAGCGTCTCGAGTCGGTTTTTGGCGTACCGATAACAAGACTTGTCACGACCCCGGGCGGTTTTTTCGAGGATTGCAAGCGCCCGCTCCGTCGCGAGAGCGGGATGTTCGAGAACGAGTTTTCGGGTTTCGTTCCGTGAGCGGAGGGCGAGATCAACAAGTGCTTCCACATCGTAGGTAACTGAAAGCAGAAATGGGACGTGTTCGTCGCTGGCGAGACGCATGCAGGCAGTCAGGATCGCTGCGTTATTCGCAACAGGCGGTCTCTTGTCTTCGAGACAACGGGTTGCGAGAAGGTCGGCTGCAGCCCCGCCGATTCTCTCGTCGTCGACAAGACGGACAACCTCATTTTCATCCGCAACCAGACCCAGCGCGCGGACACGCACCTGGTCGTCCTCATCATCGCGAGCGAGCCGCAAAAGGTCGTCCTGGAGAGCCGCAATCTCTGATTCTTGAAGGGACTCGAGCGCGCGCATGCGCACACCCGCATCGCGGCTCTTGAGTCGACTACTTCTTCGCCATCGACCGAACATGTGGATCCGTGCTACAGGGAGTTGTGTGTACCGTCACACAGGGGTGCGCCGTCGGTTGCTTTACAACCGCAGAAGTAAAGCGTTCGGCTGTCCTGAGCGGTATAGGACATTGGCGTGAAGTCGGTTCCTTCATGAGAACCGTCGCAGAATGGCTGGCGACTGCTTCGCCCGCATGCGCACCAGAAGTACTTTTTCCCTTCCTCAACTTCGACAGGATAGGGTGATTTTTGAGCGACAACGGCGTCAGTCATAGGGTGGTCCTCCATCTACGAGAATTTACGCTTTTCCCACCATGGGAAAAATTCGGGCATGTCTTTGGAAACCTGGAGCTCGAATTCAGCTGGCCGTTTCTCCAGGAACGACTCCACCCCCTCTTTGGCATCTGCTGAGCGTCCACGATAGTAGACCCCCCTGGAATCGAGTTTGTGTGCTTCCATTGGATGATCGGCGCCGAGCATCTTCCACATCATATGCCGGATTAAGGCAACTGAAACCGGTGCGCAATTGTCGCGGATGTCCTCGGCTATCGCTCGGGCCTCAGTGAGGAGTTGTTCTTTGGGGTATACCGCTTTGACCAGCCCGCCCTGCAAAGCCTCTTCAGCGGGAAAAACCTTGCCGCTGTAGCACCACTCCAGTGCCTGACTGATGCCAACTGCCCGCGGCAGGAAATAGCTCGAACAGGCTTCTGGCACGATGCCGCGCCTGGCAAAAACAAACCCGAATTTGGCCACATCGGCAGCCAGGCGGATGTCCATGGCCAGTGTCATGGTTACACCAACACCTACAGCCGCGCCATTGATAGCCGCGATGATGGGTTTGTTGAGGTCGTAAAGCCTCAGGGTCAAAAGGCCTCCACCATCGGGATTCAGACCGCTCTCGCGGTCCTCACGACCATCTGCGTTGAATGTGTTTCCGCCGCTGGCAAGATCCGCCCCCGCGCAGTAGGCACGTCCCGCACCGGTCACAATAACGGCTTTGATGTCATCGTCAGCATCGGCGCGGTCACAGGCGTCGATCATCTCTTCCATCATCTCGCGATTGAAAGCGTTGAGCGCCTCGGGTCGGTTCAAGGTGATGGTCAGAATGCCGTCATCGACATCGTAAAGAATGGTGTTGTAACTCATGTGTGCCCAGCCCGAAAAAGTCGGGCTATGGTGCCTGTCTTAGGACCGATTTTCCACGTGCTAACATCTTTGAATATCACGTTGGATCAGGAAGTTGGCGGAGAGTTCCCACCGGCAGTTTGCAGAAGAGATCAGAGCGTTTGTTGCGGAGAACTGGCAAGAGCCGGATCCGGATCTCGCCAGATGGCGCGATGCTCTGATCACCCGGTGCTGGCACCTTCCTCACTGGCCGCAGGAGAACGGCGGGCCGGGTTGGTCGCCGACGCAACAATTTATCTGGGCGAAGTGTCTGGCTCAGGCCGGTGCCCCCGATCTGCAAACGGATGGGACCCTGATCGTCGGTCCCCTGTTGTACCAGGGGATGAAGGGTGTCAACGAGCAACCGCTTGCCACTGCATGGCTCGATGAGCTTCGAGGAGGTGTTGATCAGTGGCAGGTGCTCGTGCGCGAACCGGATTGGGATTTCACGGCGACCGGACTCACGACCGTAATAGATTCGTCGGGTAGTATCAGTGGCACTAAACTGATCCGCCCCGGTGCTGAGACGAAATACCTGTGCTGTCTTGCGCGCAAAGCGGGGGCGGCTGTCTGGGCATTGTTCGAAGCAGAGGAGAATGAGGTCTCTGGCGGGTGCCTTGTTCTGGACGGAGCTGCTGTCGAACTGGAAATCAGCGCGGAGGATGACGTTGCCAGGCTTGTGCGCCTGATTCCGGAACATCAGCTCTACCGGTCGTTTGATATTCAAAGCCAGTTACAGGCGCTCAGACGATACTGGGATACGATGGAATTCGACGAAGATGAGGTGAGCGAGCTTCTTCGAAGCCATGCAGAACTTGGTGTCGCAGCAGAAGCCCTTGCGGCGATGGAGGAACGTTACGTTCACGCGCTTGACGCAGGGCTGGAGTTGCCATTTCCCCGAGAGGTTCTCAATGCCAGGTCCAGGGAAGTTCTGATCGAACTGGGTGACCTACAAGTGAGGAGTTTCGGGTATTATGCTCTCCCATATCCAGATCCCCTTCTGACACATAATGAAGGTCCTGTAGGACCCGGCACGGAGGGCGATATTGGAGTTGGGATGGATACAGATGTTCGCCGTACGCTTGGCCGGTTAACCGGGGAGCTGTACGAAGACGCGTTCAGTGAATCATTTGTGTTGCATGACACCATAGCGAAGGACCTCGAGCTTTGAGGCTTTCCGGGATAGTTGCCGCTGGTGGGGCATCAATGGAGTAATTTGGATGGATTTTTCCTTTACAGAAGAACAAACGCTGCTTGAAGAAAGCGTGGCGAGATTCATACAGAACGACTACAACTTTGAAAGTCGTCAGAAACTCGTGAAGTCCGAGACGGGATTCAGCGGCGATCACTGGTCGACTTTTGCTGAACTTGGGTGGCTGGGTGTGCCGTTTGAGGAGGCTGACGGAGGATTTGGCGGCGGCGCGGTCGAGTCGATGCTGATGCTCGAGAATTTTGGCAGAGGTCTGGTGGTGGAACCCTACCTTGCCACCGTGGTGCTTGCGGGAGGTGCGCTCAAGCACGGCGGCAGCACTGAACAGAAAGCCAGATACTTGCCTGGCATTGTGGATGGTTCTGTACAGGGAGCACTCGCCTATGTCGAACCGCAGGGCCGGTTCAACCTGGCTGACCTGAAAACCGAAGCGACCGCCAGCGGTGACGGATACACCCTCAATGGATACAAGGCCGTTGTACTCAATGGTCCAAGTGCGGATCTTCTGGTGGTCAGTGCCCGGACGGGTGGTGATCAACGCGACGAGAGCGGCGTTTCGCTTTTTCTGGTACCCGGGGATGCTGACGGTGTCAGTCGACGGGACTATCCCACTGTGGATGGGCTCCGGGCATCAGAAATCACGTTCGAAAACGTCCAGGTTGGCGCGGACGCCCTCCTTGGTGACGAAGGGGCGGGATACCCCATTCTCGAGCAGGTGATCGATGATGGCATTATGGCGATTGGATCCGAGGCTGTCGGGTGTATGGAAGTGCTCTATAAAGACACTGTCGAGTACTGCAAAACCCGTGAACAGTTCGGCCAGCCCATCGGCAAATTCCAGGTCCTCCAGCATCGCATGGTGGACATGTTCATGGAACACGAACAGTCAAAGTCGCTGATGTACATGGCAGCAATGCGCCTGGATGAAGGGTATGGTCCTGAAGCTCAGAAAGCAGTCAGCGCGTTCAAGGTGCAGGTAGGTAAATCCGGACGATTTGTCGGCCAGAATGCTGTGCAGCTGCACGGCGGCATGGGTATGACGGACGAACTCAACATTGGACACTATTTCAAGCGGCTGACGATCATCGACACGCTGTTTGGCAACGTGGACCACCACCTCAAGCGGTTTGGCCGCCTGTAAGGAGAACAATCGTGGCGCGATGGGATCAGGGTAGCTCGGGGTCGACCATACCCGATTGGTTCTGGGAAGCTGTCGAAACTGAAGCCACGACACACACGGTCGAAGTGGAAGAATGTGACGTCGTTTACCGTCACTACGCTTCACCTGGCAAACCCGGGATGCTGTTGATCCACGGGATGTATGCGCATTCGCGCTGGTGGGATTTCATCGCTCCGCACCTCCTGGACGAGTATGAGATTGCCGCGATGGATCTCACCGGTATGGGCGATTCCGACTACCGGTACGATTACGACTCGGACACGTTTGCGCTTGAAATAAAATCGGTGCTCGACGACGTTGGTTTTGATGAGAACTGCATCGTGGTTGCGCACAGTTTTGGCGGATACATGTCAGTCCGAGCTGCCAACCTGTGGCCGGATCGTTTCAAGGGTCTCATTCTCGTGGATTCGGGCATCCGCCACCCGGACGACCCGTTACCGGAACACACCCTGATGATGGGTGGCAAAGCGAAGGTCTATCCGGACAGGGAAAACGCAATCAATCGCTTCCGCCTGCAGCCTCCGCAACCGTGCGAAAACGAATACATAATGCAGTACATCGCGCGTAACTCCCTGATGCCGGTCGAAGGCGGTGGCTGGGCGTGGAAGTTCGACGACGACCTGACAGCGACAGTCAATCCCAAACTCGAACGCCAGCCGGATGATTATCAGAATCTGCGTACACCGGTTGGGCTGATCTACGGAGAAGAGAGTGAGCTCTTTTCCCAGCGGACCCTGGAATACATGAGAGAACTGATACCCCAGGACTTCCCGGCATACGGGATCGAGGGTGCCCAGCATCATGTCTTTCTGGACAAACCCCTCGAGTTTGTCGATGTCCTGCGCAAAATCGCAGGTGAGGTGCTGAATCGCGGCTAAAGGGCACCTCTAATAACCTATTCGGTGCTCAGCGCGAGTTCTGCGGGGGCTGTGGCAAGGCAGGCTTCGCAGGTAATGGCGGGCCCCATTGGCAAGAAGCCTAACACAGCTACAGCCCCCGCAGGCCGCGCCCTACGGGGCTTTCCCGGATGTCCCGCAGCGTCGTTGCGCACCTTGCCAATATGCTCGATATTACCTGCGGCACGCGCCTCGCTGCGAAACATCCGGGTAAGCCTGAGCTTTGAAGAGGTTACTAGAGGTGCCCTAAAGCCGCTCCTACAGAAAGATCTTCCTAAGCTTTGTAGGAGCGGCTTTAGCCGCGATTCCGTCTGCGAAAGTGGAGTTCTCGCGAACGCACGGGAAACTCTCCGCTCACCCGATCCTCAAAAAAGAACTCCAGCGACTGCGTAATGACAGGAAATGCGAGTTCGTCCCATGGAATTTCATCCTGGTGAAACAACCGGACATCCAGGCTCTCAGTTCCGGAACTGAAGTCGAGATCTGCCAGATCAGCCCGGTAGAACATGTAGGCCTGGGAGATGTGGGGCAGGCTGAAGACGGTGTAGAGTTCCAGGTTGGATACCCGGGCGTTAGCTTCTTCCAGGGTTTCCCGGGCAGCGCCTTCAGCAATCGATTCCCCGTTCTCCAGAAATCCCGCGGGCAGGGTCCAGTATCCTTTGCGCGGCGCGATTGCACGCAGGCACAACAGGACCCTGTCTTCCCATACCGGCAGACAGCCGGTCACGATACGCGGGTTCTGGTAGTGAATCATGTCGCACGCTTCGCAGACGAAACGTTCCCGGTTGTCCCCGGGAGGGACCAGTGTCTTCAGCGTTGATCCGCACTGGCTGCAGAATTTCATGCGCTGATTATAACCGAAGGGCAGCTACTGCTCCGTTTCTTCGGTCTCTGTTCCGGGTGATGCAAATTCGATGACGGTCGCAACCGAGTTTTTCTGCGGTTTGTCATCGACGAGTGGGGTGACCATGGAGCGGTGCAGATCTGCCAGTGAGTGGCACATCAGTTCCGAGATTCTGATTGTCGCCTGAAGCGGCGATCGAGCACGTTTGCGCTCCATATCTACCCGGAAAGCCAGGCCTTCCAGACGGCGGCGCTTCTGCTCGTTTTCTGCGTTGTTGATGATGCGTTCGGTCATTTTACGGCGCAGTGTCTCCAGCTTCTGTGGATCCTTGCGCGCCATATCTACCAGTACATCGAACGCTGGTAGTCGGTGTCTCATTATGTGCCCCCAACAGCAGGGGGCACTATGCCTTAACTTGTCCGGGAGACACTATGAGCACACTGTAATCAAGATGTGAAACCAGGCTTCTTCCGCCGGAGTTCTGGGAGTTGGGGCCTTGGGACCGGGGGACGTTAAGGTATGATGTAAAACCTTGTAAGAAAAACAAAATCCTGGGCAGGAGGGACATTGATCTATCAACTTGGGGACGAATTCGTCCGCGCGGAAGGTGATTACTTCGTGGCTGAGACCGCGGCTGTGCTTGGCAAGGTGCTGCTCAAGAATGGCGCCAGTGTCTGGTTCAACGCGGTCATACGTGGTGATAACGAACTCATCACGATTGGCGAAGGATCGAATGTTCAGGATGGAGCGGTTCTGCATACAGACCCGGGGTTTCCCCTCACGCTCGGTACTGACGTTACGGTTGGACACAAAGCGATGTTGCATGGTTGCGAGATTGGCGAAGGTTCCCTGGTTGGGATCAATGCCGTTGTGTTGAATGGCGCGAAGATCGGTAAGAACTGCATCATTGGAGCTAACTCGCTCGTTACTGAGGGCAAAGAGATTCCAGATAATTCAATGGTGATGGGCTCACCCGGAAAGATTATCCGCACATTGACAGACGAACAGGCGAAGGGATTCCGCATGGGTGCTATTCACTATGTTTCCAACGCCAGACGCTTTCGAGACACGCTCAAAGTCCAGGAGGAGGCGGTAAAGGTATGAACATCGGAACACCGCTGTCAGCTTCAGCGACCAGGGTCATGATGCTTGGATGTGGAGAACTCGGAAAAGAAGTTGTCATCGAACTTCAGCGACTGGGTGTTGAAGTCATTGGTGTCGACCGCTATCCGAACGCGCCAGGTATGCAGGTCGCGCATCGCAGTCACGTGATCAACATGCTGGACGGTGATGCTCTGCGTCAGCTCATCGAGGACGAAAAGCCCGACCTGGTAGTCCCGGAAATCGAGGCGATTGCTACCCAGGTTCTTGTCGAGCTGGAGGACTCCGGGCAGCGCGTGATTCCCACGGCGCGGGCTGCGCGTCTCACCATGGACCGTGAAGGCATTCGGGTGCTGGCTGCCGAACAACTCGGGGTTCGGACATCGCCATTTCGATTCGCCGAATCTCAGGCCGAGTACGAAGCGGCAGTCGATGAGATCGGCATCCCCTGTGTAGTCAAACCGACCATGTCGAGCTCCGGCAAAGGTCAATCGACAGTCCGATCGAGTGAAGATGTTCCTGTGTCCTGGGAGTACGCGAGAAGCGGGGCGCGAGGTGAAGCCAACAAAGTGATTGTCGAAGGGTTTGTCGAGTTCGACTACGAGATCACGCTTCTGACCGTTCAGCATAAAGACGGCGTATCCTTTTGCGCGCCCATTGGTCATCGGCAGGAAGGTGGCGACTACCAGGAGTCCTGGCAACCACAGGCGATGACGGATACAGCGCTCGCGGAGTGTCAGCGTATCGCCGCCCTGGTGACCGGTGAGCTCGGCGGGTACGGCCTCTTTGGTGTCGAGTTTTTCATTCAGGGTGAGGATGTCTATTTCAGCGAGGTAAGCCCCAGACCTCACGATACCGGCATGGTTACGATGATCAGCCAGGACCTGAGCGAATTTGCATTGCATGCACGGGCGATTCTCGGCCTCTCGATACCGAACATTCATACCCACGGTCCGTCTGCTTCGGCAGTGATCCTTGTCGAGGGGGAGTCGGACCAGGTGGTGTTCTCGGGTCTCGAAGATGCACTTACACAAGCAGACACGCAGGTCCGCTTGTTTGGCAAACCCGAAGTTCAGGGTGAGCGTCGCATGGGGGTAGGCCTCGCAAGGGGTGTCGACACTGACGAAGCACGAGCGAGGGCCGCAGCAGTCGCCAGCGCGGTGACAGCAACGCTCTAATCCGTGAGGAAACCTTGAAAATTATTGGTGCCGGATTCGGGCGGACCGGGACGATGTCCCTGAAAACTGCGCTCGAGACGCTGGGGTTTACACCGTGTCACCATATGTCTGAAATCTTCACGCAGCCTCGTCAGATTGACCTCTGGGCACGTGTGGGGACGGATGATCCTCCGGATTGGAGTGAGGTTTTTGCCGATTACCCTGCGACCACGGATTTTCCCGGATGCATCTTCTGGCGTGAGCTGTTGGAAGAGAACCCCGATGCAAAGGTGATACTGACCCTCCGCGACCCGGATAGCTGGTATACGAGCGTGATGGACACCATTTACCAGTTCGCAAAATCTGTGCCGTGGTGGCTGAGGGTGGTCCCTGCTTTTGCCAGGCATCTCAGGACGGTCGATCGGCTCGTCTGGCAGGGGGTTTTCGACGGCCGGATCGAGGATGCTGAGCATGCGAAAACAGTCTACGAACAGCACAATCAGGCGGTAGTGGCTGGGGTCGATCCGCAACAGTTGCTTGTGTTTCGTGTCGGTGAAGGATGGGAACCGCTTTGTAGATTTCTCTCCGTACCGGTTCCGGAGGGTCCTTTTCCGAGGCTGAACGATACAAAGCGCATCAGGCGGATGCTCACGGCGATGCGGACTGTCAGTGTTCTCATCTGGGTAGTACTGGTCGGTGTCGGGTGGATAGTGCTCTTCTGAGAACCCTTTCAATATCACCGCTTATTCTCTATAGTCGCGCGCATGAGTGTCGCAACGCGAACAATTCTTGCTCTCCTGCTGCCGCAGCTGCTCCTTGCTGCGCGTCTGCTCCTGCCGGTTGGCCGGCAGAATATCTAACACCTCAGGGCGAGAGCCCACCCTAACGAACCAGACCAGCCAACAAGATCGCAGCGCGATATGTGTTTATCGCGTGCAGGATAAAGGACAAGTGCAATGAACGAGCAGCACATTTCAGGACGCAACGCGGGTGCCATGCCGTTCGGTAAATACCAGGCGTTTAGACCCATTGATTTACCGGATCGCCAGTGGCCGAACAAAGTTCTTACTCAAGCCCCACGCTGGTGCAGTGTGGATTTGAGGGACGGCAATCAGGCGCTCATCGACCCGATGAATGTCGATGAAAAGCTCAGACTATGGGACCTGCTGCTCGAGATAGGCTTTGCTGAGATTGAAGTCGGATTTCCCGCGGCCTCGCAGCCTGATTTTGATTTCATCCGTCGCATCATTGACGAAGACCGCATACCTGAAGGTGTCAGCGTCCAGGTTCTGTGCCAGGCGCGGGAGGAGTTGATTGAGCGAACGGTTGAAGCCCTCGAAGGTGCGCCGAGCGTGATATTCCACTTGTACAACTCAACTTCTGAGTTGCAGCGCCGCGTGGTTTTTGAAATGGACCGGCAGGGCATCATCGATCTGGCCGTGAACGGCACAGAGATTGTTCGTCAGGGGCTCGAGGGTTTTGCTTCCGATGTAACGTTCGAATACTCACCTGAGAGTTTCACGGGTACCGAACTCGACTTCGCAGTGGATATCTGCACTGCTGTTGCTGACACCTGGGGTGCAACAGCGGAAAAACCGATGATCATCAATCTGCCGTCCACTGTGGAGATGGCGACGCCTAATGTATATGCGGATCAGATTGAGTGGTTCTGCCGGAATTTCCCGCGCCGGGATGCCACTGTCATCAGCCTGCATACTCACAATGACCGTGGGACGGGAGTGGCAGCAACGGAACTTGCACTGATGGCTGGTGCTGAGAGGGTCGAAGGCACACTATTTGGAAATGGAGAACGCACCGGTAACTGTGATGTTGTCACGGTTGCGATGAACCTCTTCAGCCAGGGTGTGGATCCAAACCTCGATTTCCGTGAGATGCCACGGATTCGCGAGGTTGTCGAATCGGTGAACAAACTGGCCGTCCCTGAAAGGCACCCGTATGCAGGAGATCTTGTGTTCACCGCCTTCTCCGGGTCACACCAGGACGCGATACGCAAAGGCATGGCTCGCGTGGACCGGGATCAGTGGGAAGTGCCTTACCTGCCGATTGATCCGGCGGATGTGGGCAGTTCGTACAAGGAAGCTGTCCGCGTAAACAGCCAATCCGGAAAGGGTGGGATCGGCTTCCTGCTGGAAGAGCACTACGGTGTCGGCTTACCCCGGGAAATCCTCGTGGAGTTCAGCGACGTTGTCCAGAAAATGACGGAAGAGCTCGACCGGGAAGTTAAACCCGATGAAATTTTCGACAAGCTGATCGCAACCTACTCTGACGACAGCGGCCCGTTCCGCCTGGTCGACTATGATCTCCTGAGCGGCCGGGACCAGGATCAGCGCTGTGTCGCCCGTGTGGAAGCCTCGGACAACGTCGTGACTGTGGATGGTGAGGGAAGCGGGCCCATCGAAGCGTTTGTCAACGCGCTCGTTGAGACCTTCAATGAACCCCTGACCGTTGTCGACTATCACGAGCACTCCCTGGATACAGGCAGCGATGCCAAGGCGATCTGCATACTCGCGATCGAAAATGACGATGGAACACGCTGTTTCGGGGTGGGTGTCAGCCGTAACACGATCACGGCAAGTCTGCATGCCATCATATCCGCACTGAACCGAAGGTGGGCGAGGGGATAGCTCCGCGGCGGGCGCAGCGTTAGATCCAGCTTCAACTAGTCGAGCGCGTAAACCGCCTCGTCCTGTTCATCGCCGGGCATTTTCACCCGGCGCATGACCAGGTTTTTGATCATGTTGTCTTTGATCTGGAGCGTCTCAATCTGGTACTCGTCGATCTGCAGGCACAGATTTGACTCGGGTATTGTTTCGAGATGCTCCAGGATCAGCCCATTCACTGTTTTGGGGCCGGTTGTTGGCAGGTCCCACCGTAAGGCGCGGTTGATCTCCCGAAGGACCGCTGTGCCGTCGATCAGGTAAGAGCCATCTTCCTGGGGGGATATCTCAGGCATATTCGACGCGTAGTCGCTGGTAAATTCCCCAACAATTTCTTCAAGGATGTCTTCCAGCGTAACAATGCCCTGAACGTCGCCGTATTCGTCCACAACCAGCGCAATACGCTGTTTTTCCTTCTGAAAATTCAGCAGTTGAGTATGCAGGGGTGTTGCCTCAGGAACGTAGTAGGGCTCCCGGGTCAGCTGCATCAGATCAGCCTTATTGAATTCGTCCACGTGCAGAAAACGGGAAAGTCTCCTGAGATGCAAAATCCCCAGAACGTTGTTGATGTTGTCTTTATAAACGGGAAGCAGCGTGTGTTGACTGTTCGAAGCAAGCTGGATGATGTCAGCCATGTCTTCCTCGATATCGATGCCGATGATCTCACTTCGAGGGACCATGATGTCGTTGACCGATACCGACTCCAGTTCCAGGAGCCTTACCATCATGCTCTGACGCTCTCCGACTGCTACGGCGCCTTCGTTTACGACGGTTTTGAGTTCTTCCGTGGACAGGTGTTCCTGTGCGGGCTCGGTTGCCGTGAGGAATGGCCGTACTAGGGCGTTACTGATCCAGTTGACGAAAACGACCGCCGGATGCAGTACCTTCTGCAGCGGTTCGAGGACATAAACGGACTTGAATGCCCAACCTTCCTGACGCTGCGCGGCCAGGGTTTTAGGGGCAACTTCGGCGAATATCAGAAAAGTGATCGTCAGGATCCAGGGCGCAAGCAGAACTCCCGTGTCACCGAAGAGCCGAAACCCGATCACGGTCGCAATTGTCGCAGCAGAAAAGTTGACCAGGT
Organism: Pseudomonadales bacterium; assembly: GCA_028277965.1. GTDB lineage: Bacteria > Pseudomonadota > Gammaproteobacteria > Pseudomonadales > Azotimanducaceae > UBA4421. The sequence goes on along the minus strand of JANQFF010000014.1, from coordinate 16,372 downwards.
TGTTACCGACGAGAATGACACCCAAAAGCCGGTCCGGTCTGCGCAGCATGCGATTGGCTTTGCGTGCGCCTGTGTGCTTTTCTTTCACCAGGTGTCGGAGACGATAGCGGTTGAGCGCCATCATTGCTGTTTCTGTGCCTGAGAAGTAAGCGCTCAGGCCGATCAGGACAGCAATGCTCAGAAGCAGCGTCCAGATAGGGTAGTCGTCGCCGCTCATCGGGTGATCAGGTACTCGAGCACGAACTTGCTACCCACGTAACCCAGTACGAGAAGAATGAAAGCGGTCAACGTCCATCTTACAGCCGTGATGCCTCGCCAGCCGGCGCGGTAGTGACCAACCAGGAACGCAACGTACACAAGCCAGGAAAGTGACGTCAGCACAGTGTGGTGAACAACGTTCTGGCCGAACATGTCCTCCATAAAGAGGTAACCACTGAGGATGCTGCCGGTCAGCAGAACAAGTCCGATCCACAGCATTGCAACCAACAGCCGTTCCATGGTTTCCAGCGGGGGCAGAATTGCAAGCAGGGCTGTGCGGTGTTGTTTCAGGTGCCGTTCCTGGACGGCCAGCAAAACCGACTGGAAGGCGGCCATCATGAGTCCGCTGTACGCAGCGAGTGATATCAGAATGTGGATACCAAGAGCGACAGTCACGTTTTCCAGCGGTTCGCTCCTCGGTTCGACAAAAATATCGGCTAGCAGCACGAGGGCGGAAACCGGGAACAGAAAGAAATACAGGTTTTCGACGGGGAGCCTGACGTTCGCGATGGCCACGACGGCAACCATGATGAACGCAACGATGTTGGACGCTCCCAGCAAGCTGAGCGTGAATCCCTCAGGCGTGGCAATGAGATTCAGAGTTGCAAGAGCGTGGCAGAGGAGCGCCAGAACTGTCAGAAGCGGCAGGTATGCGCGACGATCGCCTTCGTCCCCGGCCGTCGTGCGGAATCTTCGCCAGTATTGATAAAAGCCGCTGGCGTAGAACACCAGAGCGGCAAATGATGCAAGTTGAACCATTTAGACGCGAGTTTGGCACAACCGGAGCCCCAAGAATATAATGCAGCGCTTCGCGCAGTGCCCAGGTAACCCATGTTCGAAAATCTCTCAGACCGTCTGACCAGTACCCTAAGAGCAGTCTCGGGCCGCTCGCGGCTGACGGAGGAGAACGTCAGCGACGCTTTGCGGGATGTCCGGACTGCGCTGCTCGAAGCAGATGTTGCTCTTCCCGTTGTCAAAGAGTTCGTCGACCAGGTGAAAACCAAAGCGGTAGGGCAGGTGATCTCGAATGCGCTCAACCCCGGTGAGCAGTTCGTCAAACTGGTGCATGACGAACTTGTCCACATCATGGGTGACGCGAACGACGCTCTGAATCTGGCGACGGCTCCCCCCGCGGTCATCCTGATGGCGGGTCTGCAGGGTGCGGGCAAAACGACGACGGTTGCCAAGCTCGCGCGCTTCCTCAAAGAGCGTGAGAAGAAAAAGGTTGCTGTTGTCAGTGCAGACGTTTACCGCCCGGCGGCAATCGATCAGCTCGAGACCCTTGCTGCAGATGTGTCGGCAGAATTTATCCCTTCATCTCCGGACGAGAAGCCACTCGACATAGCCAGCCGTGCGATAGACGAAGCCCGCAAGGTGTTCGCTGATGTCCTGATCGTGGATACAGCGGGTCGTCTTGCGGTTGATGAAGAAATGATGGCTGAGATCAGCGCTCTGCAGGAGCGCATTAATCCAGTCGAAACACTGTTTGTCGTTGATGCCATGACCGGTCAGGATGCGGCTAATACCGCCCAGGCATTCAACGAGGCGCTGACACTGACAGGCGTGGTGCTCGCCAAGGCGGACGGTGATGCCCGCGGCGGTGCGGCGCTGAGTGTACGCTCGATTACAGGCAAACCCATCAAGTTTCTGGGAATGGGCGAAAAGAGCGATGCGCTTGAACCCTTTTTCCCCGACCGGCTCGCGTCGCGGATCCTCGGAATGGGAGACGTGCTCACCCTGATTGAGGAAGCAGAGCGCAAGGTCGACAAACAGAAAGCCCAGCGTCTGGCCAAAAAGATTCAGCGAGGGAAGAAGTTCGACCTGGAGGATTTTCGGGATCAGATTGAACAGATGTCGAATATGGGCGGGATCACCAGCATGCTCGACAAGTTACCGGGCATGGGTCAGTTGCCACCGGGTGCCCAGGCTCAACTCGACGATGGCATGTTCAAGCAAATGGGTGTCATCATCGATTCGATGACGCCCCATGAACGTCGGTTCCCGGACGTTATCAACGGTTCACGCAAACAGCGCATTGCCCGTGGTAGTGGAACACAGGTGCCCGACGTGAATCGTCTGCTGAAGCAGCACAAACAGATGCAGAAGATGATGAAAAAGGTGTCGAAGAAAGGTGGCATGCAGAAGATGATGCGGGGCATGCAGGCCATGCAGGGGGCTCGCCCACCAGGGCCGCCGCGACGTTGATCATTCGCATCCAGCGCGCCTTGCGTTAGACGTGTATTCCGCTAGAATACGCGCCCTTCGCGCACCCCGGTTGCGCGATAAACGATATAAAGCTAAACAAAGAGCTCAAGAAACGATAAATGGTCACCATCCGTCTTGCCCGTCACGGGTCGAAGAAAAACCCGTTCTACCACATTACGGTCGCTGACAGAGCAGCCAGCCGCGATGGCCGTTTCGTTGAGCGCGTAGGATTCTACAACCCCGTCGCCAAAGGCCAGTCTGAGGTACTCCGGGTTGATCTCGCACGTGTGGAGTACTGGCTTTCAGTTGGCGCTCAGCCGTCTGAGATGGTCAAAAAGCTCGTCAAAAAAGCCCGGGCAGGACAAGCAACCGCAGCCGCGGAAGCTTAATACCTAGATTTTCCCCCATGCCATGAACGCCGACGACACAAAACTGGTGGTCGGCAGACTGGGTGGCGCATATGGCGTCAAAGGGTGGCTCCACCTGCAATCTTTTACCGACCCGCCTGACAATCTGTTGGCATACCAGCCATGGCAGGTCGAGCTGAAAAACGGTGCCTGGAAGGACCTTGCAGTTCTGGCGCATCGTAAACACAAGAAAGCGTACATCGTGCAGCTTGAAGGCATCATCAGCCCGGAGCAGGCCCGGGAATACACAGGTTGCTCCGTCGGTGTGCACCCCGATGCGCTTCCCGACCTTGACGACGATGAGTTTTATTGGAGGGATCTGATTGGCTGTGAAGTGGACGGATATTCCGGTGACAGTTTTGGGACGGTGGCCTCTGTCCTGGAGACTGGAGCCCATGATGTGCTGGTCGTCAGAACACAGGATGGCGAAGAGGTGCTGATTCCCTTTGTTGACGAGTTTGTTCCGGAGATCGACCTTACGCATCGTCGCATCCGCACGAACTGGCAGGTGGACTGGTAGAGATGTGGTTTGGTGTCGTGACTTTGTTTCCGGAGATGTTCGATCTCAGCGAACGCGGCGGTTTGATGGGCGGTGTAATCGGCAGGGCAGTTGAATCGGGACTGATAGAGGTGGAGCTCTTTAATCCCAGGGATTTTACCAGTGACCGGCACCGGACAGTGGATGACCGGCCGTATGGCGGCGGGCCCGGCATGGTCATGATGGTCGAACCCCTGACGCAGGCTGTACACCAGGCCCGAAACAAGGCGCCTGCCGATACGCGGGTTGTTCTGATGAGTCCTCAGGGTGAGGTTTTCCGGCAAAGCACAGCCGTGTCAGTAGGGGCGCAGGGAGGGGTAATTCTCGTCTGTGGGCGATACGAAGGTCTGGATGAAAGGTTTATCAGGAGCGAAGTTGACGCCGAGTGGTCTGTTGGAGACTTTGTGGTCAGTGGCGGAGAACTGCCTGCGCTTATGGTCATCGATGCCGTTGCCCGTCACGTCCCTGGTGTTCTCGGAAACAGGCAATCCATTTTTGATGAATCACATCTTGATGGAACGCTTGATTACCCTCACTATACGCGCCCCGAGAATACCGGTGATTCAGGTGGACAGGTGCCGGACATTCTCCTGAGCGGGAATCACCCGGAAATAACCGCTCATCGACGCCGGGAGGCGTTATGGCGAACTTTCCAGCGCAGGCCGGAGATGCTGACCAGAAGGTTGTTCTCCAGCGCAGACAGAAAGTTACTGATGCAATGCTTTGAACAAGAGGCTGAAGATGCGAAGAAACAAGACAATTGAAGAGCTGGAAAACGCTCAAATGACCCAGGAGTTTCCTGAGTTTGGGCCTGGAGATACTGTGAGCGTGCAGGTCCGGGTCAAAGAAGGAAATCGGGAACGCCTGCAGGCATTTGAAGGTGTTGTCATCGGCCGCCGTAATCGAGGCCTCAATTCTTCTTTTATCGTTCGGAAAATCTCCCACGGTGTTGGCGTGGAGCGTACGTTTCAGCTGCACAGCCCTCTAATCGCGGGTATCGACGTGAAACGCCGGGGTGACGTGCGTCAGGCCAAGCTCTACTACCTCAGGGAGCGGTCAGGTCGTTCTGCGCGGATCAAAGAAAAGGTCAATTAACGCTCAACGCAGCGTATTCCAGGTAGGCTCAATCGCGGCTAAAGCCGCTCCTACAGAGCAAACAGAGGGAATTTGCTACCTCTGTTTCTTCGCCCTTAAAAAAGTGCCAGCTTGCTAGGCTTGAGGAGAGACGCCCAGCGATCTGTTGTGCTCCTGCCTCCTACAGAGCAAATTCTGCTACCTCTGTAGGAGCGGCTTTAGCCGCGATCGTTTCATCGCTTTGAAAAGAGAGCCAGCTTGCTAGGCTTGGGGAGAGACGGCCAGCAATCTGTTGTGCTCCAATCGGCCTCCTACAGAGCAAATTCTGCTACCTCTGTAGGAGCGGCTTTAGCCGCGATCGTTTCTTTGCTTTGAAAAGAGAGCCAGCTTGCTAGGCTTGGGGAGAGAGGGAGGGGGATAACCTAGCAAGCTGGACAGATAGCTGGGAGAGACGGCCAGCAATCTGTTGTGCTCCAATCTGCCTGGGGGACATGGCTACTGCGTTGAAGCGCACGAATAAAGATGCAGGAGGCGTGCCAGTTTTCGAAAAATCCGCGAGTATTTCGAAAAAATCAATAAAATCATAAAGTTATGTAAATCCTTTGCGAAGCCTGTGAGGTCTTCGCAGATGCCTTGAAGTGGCAAATTGCGCGTGAAGCGTCCAATAAGGCACAATTTTGACGCGTTATGCACTGTCCAGCCTTATGACTTCCAGCCCAACTCCGAAAACGAGCCCTCTTCAGGGTATCGATCCGGATGACGCGGCCCTGATCAGCCGGTATCTGGACAGCCTCTGGATAGAGCGGGGTTTGAGCGAAAACACCCTCGCAGCTTACAGGCGGGATCTGGAACAGACGGCACAGTGGCTGAACAGTACCAGGAAGCGGTTTTTATCCGCAGAACATCGAGATCTCCAGGCGTGCCTGGCGGAGAGGTTCGCAAAAGGTCAAAGCGCCCGGAGTGCCGCACGCTGGTTGAGTGCGCTCAAGGGTTTCTTCAAATATCTTGTCCTGACCGGTGAGATAACCGCTGATCCGGCGGCGGAACTCGAACACCCGAGGCAAGGCCGACAACTCCCTAAAAGCCTGACCGGTACACAGGTTGAAGCCCTCCTGAGCTCACCTGACGTGGAGCGCCCCACCGGTTTTCGGGACCGCGCAATGCTCGAATTGCTCTATGCCACGGGATTGCGGGTCTCTGAACTCGTGTCGCTCGAGTTGTCCGCCGTCAACCTTCGACAGGGTGTCGTCCGGGTTATTGGCAAAGGAGGGAAAGAACGCCTGGTACCGATGGGAGAAGTTGCTGTCGACTGGATTCAGCGTTTCATCGATACAGTGCGCCCTGAACTGCTTCGAGGTCCGTCAGGCGTGTTGTTCCCGAGCACTCGTGGTCGGGCGATGACACGCCAGACCTTCTGGCACGCGATCAAGAAGTATGCCGTCGCCTCCGGGGTACCAGGCGACATCTCGCCACACACTTTGCGTCATGCATTTGCGACCCATCTGGTGGATAATGGCGCCGATTTACGGGCTGTGCAGATGATGCTCGGGCACAGTGACCTGTCAACGACCCAGATCTACACTCATGTTGCGCAACAAAGGCTCAAAAGTCTTGTCAAAGAGCATCATCCACGCGGCTAGATGGAAATAAGTCATAGAATGAAGAAGCTTTTCGTGTTTGTTGCCCTAGGTATTGCGGGATTGTCCCATGCGGAGCGCGCACCAGGCTCTGAGATGCTGGTAGCGCAGCTCAATAAAACACTGCCTGATCTTCCGATTGAAGCAATCCGCAAAACGGAGTTGGCTGACATCTTCCTCATCGAGCTTGCCAATGGCCAGCTGCTGTATGGGTCGAGGGATGGCCGGCACCTCTTCTCGGGCGATCTTTTCCGCATAACCGATGGTGTTGTCAACCTGGCCGAACGCCATCGTGCAGTTAAACGTAAAGCCCTGATGGAAGCAGAGCCGGTTGAGAGTATGGTGGTGTTCTCTCCCGCTGGGGAGACCCGTACGTTTATAAACGTGTTTACCGATGTCGATTGCGGCTATTGCCGGAAGCTGCATCAGGAAATGGCCGATATCAATGCCCTTGGTATAGAGGTACGGTACCTCGCATACCCGCGCGCCGGTCTGGGAACTGAAACGTACGAGCGGATGTCATCCGCGTGGTGTGCAGAAAATCCAAACGAAGCTATAACAACGCTGAAGTCAGGGGAGCCTATTCCCTCGCGTCGATGTAACAGTCCGGTTGCCAGGCAATTCGGGCTTGGCCAGAAAGTTGGTGTTACCGGAACGCCGGCAATTGTGACGGCGGACGGGAGACTGCTGCCAGGCTATATGCCCGCTGCTGATCTGGCGCAGGCCATCGGTCTCGAATAGGCGATCTGTCGTTGAGAGAGTTCAGAATCGGGATTGCCGGTCTTGGGACCGTAGCGCAGGGTGTCCTTGGCATCATCGCCAAAAACGGTTCGGAGATAGCGCATCGAAGCGGGGTTGAGCTCGTTGTTGGAAGAATCGCGAGTCGATCCGCAAAACCCGAAGTTGACCTGCTCGGCGCCGAGTTTTCGACCAACCTGGACGACCTTTTGCAGGACGAGAGTCTCGATGTTCTGCTCGAGCTGATCGGCGGTGAAGATGTCGCTCACGATTTCATTCGCAAGGCGCTTGATTTGGGTCGTCCGGTTGTCACGGCGAACAAAGCTGTCGTCGCGGCTCACGGCGATCAGCTTTTTGGTGCCAATCAACCCGTAAGTCTCAGGTTCGAAGCGGCTGTGGCCGGTGCCATTCCGGTGATCCAGGCCATCAGGGAGTCTCTGGTTGCCAACCGGTTCGAACACGTCGTTGGAATCATCAACGGCACCTGCAACTATATCCTGACGGCGATGCGCGACGAAGGTCGAAGTTTCGAAGATGCGTTATCAACTGCCCAGGAACTCGGGTATGCGGAAGCAGACCCCACGTTCGACGTAGGAGGAATAGATGCAGCGCATAAGCTCACAATTCTGCTGGCGTTGGCTTTTGATGCGAGTTTCGATTTCTCCTCGGTCCATGTCGAGGGGATCACCGGTATTACGGCTGAAGACATCAGTTATGCGGATGAGCTTGGCTACCGGATCAAACACGTGGGCATCGCGCGAAGAACGGACAAAGGCCTGGAAGCCCGTGCACATCCCGCGCTCATCCCCGAGGATCAACTGCTGGCCAACGTAAACGGTGTTCTGAACGCGGTTCTCGTTAAAACCGATGCAGCGGGGAATACGCTGTTCAGTGGTCCGGGCGCGGGGAGCTGGGCGACAGGTTCCGCGGTCCTTGCCGACGTTGTTGCAACGTGTCAGGAACCCGACGCCGGTGTCAGGCAAAACAGCCGAAGCGATGTTCAACGCCCTGCTATTCTGCCTGTCGAAGAAACGACGTGTGCTCATTACCTGCGCATCCCGACCCGGGACGAACCCGGAGTGTTCGCGAGTGTGGCGGAAACGCTCTCAAACCATGGGATCAGTATTGAGGCGGCCATACAGAAACAGCCGGCCACCACTCAGGATATTGTCTCGATCGTCATTGTGACCCAGCCTGTGCTCGAGTCTGAAGCGGCTGCCGCTGTTCGGGAAGTCGAACAGCTCGACCAGGTGGTAGGTCAGGTTGCACGTATCCGCATTGAAACGCTCTGACCCGGCACAGTCATGGAGATAGTCACCCGGCCCGTTCCTGAAACTGGTCTCGAGGTTGATGAACCGCTGTTGCGCAGGATATATGCCGCAAGGGGTGTCCGGACAGCCCTGGAAGTAGACTCCAGACTTGCCGGCCTTCATGGTCCGGACAAATTACCGGACGTTGAGAAGGCTGCATCGCGCCTGGCTGATGCGATAACAGCAGGTGAAAAGATCCTCATCGTCGGTGATTTCGACGCCGACGGTGCAACGTCTGTCGCCCTCTGTATGCTGGTTCTTGGGGCGTTTGGCGCACGGGCTGTGGATTTTATCGTCCCGAACCGCTTTGAGTTCGGTTACGGCCTTTCCCCGGAAATTGTGGTCCTGGCGCAGCAGCTGAACCCTGATGTGATCGTCACAGTCGACAACGGTATATCGAGTGTAAGTGGCGTCGCGCAGGCGAACGAGGCCGGTATCGATGTCATCGTGACCGACCATCACCTGCCGGGCCCCGTCCTTCCTGCAGCACATGCTCTCGTAAACCCTAATCTGCACGGGAGTGACTTCGAGAGCGGGGCGCTAGCAGGTGTTGGGGTTGCCTACTACCTGCTGGGTCAACTTCGCAGTGAGCTACGGAACCGGGACTGGTTTGTCGCTCGCGGTATTGAAGAACCAAATCTCGCGCAATATCTGGACCTTGTCGCTTTAGGCACGGTCGCAGATGTAGTGCCGCTTGATCGCAACAACAGGATACTCGTAAAACAAGGTCTCGCACGCATTCGGGCCGGGCGTTGTCGACCCGGCATCCGCGCCCTGATCGATATAGCGAAAAGATCTCTGCCGAGATTGAATGCGCGGGACCTGGGGTTTGCCGTTGGTCCGAGATTGAACGCGGCGGGGCGCCTTGAGGACATGGCTATCGGCATACGGTGTCTCCTGGCCGAAGACCTCGGCAGTGCCCGTCAACTGGCATCCGCTTTGGATCAGCTCAACAAAACCCGTCAGGAACTCCAGGCAGAGATGGTTGATGACGCGCAGGTTCTGCTTGCCGAAAAAGAACTGATTGACGCAGGCGCGGGTGTCTCTGTCTACCACGAGTCTTTTCACCAGGGCATTGTCGGGATCGTCGCTGGTCGTTTGAGAGAGCGTATGCATCGGCCTGCAATCGTGTTTGCGGATTCAGGTGACCTGGCTCCTGATGAGCTCAAAGGCTCAGCACGGAGTATTGAAGGATTGCATATTCGCGACCTGCTGGATGAGATTGCAACCTCCCACCCTGGTCTCCTCATCAAGTTTGGTGGTCATGCAATGGCAGCAGGATTGAGCATCAAGCGGGTCCACTTTCCGCGGTTCAGTCGCATCTTTGACAAAGCGGTGCGGGATAAAGTGAGCGACGACATGCTGATGGCACGCATTGTCACCGATGGTTCTCTCGATGCCCCGGAGCTCACACTGACGACTGCCGAAATGCTTGCCCGGGCCGGACCCTGGGGAAGTGGTTTTCCAGAGCCCAGCTTCCATGGTGACTTCGAACTGGTTAGCCAGCGGATTGTTGGAGAAAAACACCTCAAGCTTGTCCTGAGGACGGGGGGAAGTGTGGTCGATGCAATTGCCTTTCAACAGCCTCCCCTGGAGGAAGCCTGCAAATCGGTACGAGCCGTATACACGCTTCAGCCAAATGAATACCGCGATATTTCAACACTGCAACTCGTAGTGGAGTACCTCGAACCGTTACCTTAGACTATGCCGCTTTTTTACGGTCGGACTAACGCCAGCATGGCAGAAATCACAGCGGTTCGGGAAAACATCAAATCTCTGAGTGAGCGGGAAACGGCTCTTCGGGGGTACCTTTGACTTCGATACCAAAAGCCAGCGTCTCGAAGAAGTAGAACGGGAACTCGCAGACGGCGCTGTCTGGGAGGATCCGGACAAAGCCCAGAAACTCGGTAAAGAACGCGTTGAGCTCGAGCAGGTGGTCTCGGTGCTGGGTGAACTTACCCAATCCCTGGCCGATCTTGGCGAGCTTGCGGAACTTGCGAGCGAAGAAGGAGACGACGAGGCCCTCGATGAGGTTGCCGGGGAACTCGAAACGATCTCTTCGGACCTTGCGGGTCTCGAATTCCGGCGGATGTTCCAGGGTGAACTCGACAACGCCAACGCCTATCTGGAAATCCAGTCGGGCTCAGGGGGCACGGAAGCGCAGGACTGGGCAGACATGCTGCTGCGCATGTATCTCAAGTGGGCGGAACGGAAAGGTTTCAAAGCAACTGTCACCGAACTCAGCCCGGGTGAAGTGGCTGGTATAAAGAGTGCAACCGTTCAGTTGGAAGGGACGTACGCGTACGGCTGGTTACGCACCGAGACCGGCGTCCACAGACTGGTACGAAAGTCTCCCTTCGATTCGGGTAACCGACGTCATACCAGCTTCGCATCAGTGTTTATTTCACCAGAAATCGATGATGACATTGAAATCGAAATCAATCCGGCGGATGTTCGGGTAGATACCTACAGGGCGAGCGGTGCCGGGGGGCAGCACGTCAATCGCACCGATTCCGCTGTGCGCTTGACCCACCTGCCCACGAACACCGTTGTGCAGTGTCAGAGCGAGCGGTCCCAGCATCAGAACAAGGACCGCGCGTTCAAGCAGCTGCGGGCTAAACTCTATGAACTGGAGCTGCAGGAGCGACGCGCTGAACAGCAGGCCATTGAGGATGCAAAAGCGGACATTGGTTGGGGCAGCCAGATCAGGTCATATGTACTCGACCAGTCAAGAGTCAAAGATCTGCGTACCCAGATCGAGTCGAGTAATCCGGGGGGTGTCCTTGATGGTGATCTGGACGAATTTATTGAAGCCACGCTCAAGGCGGGGCTCTAGGAGCGGAAATGAGTGATGAACGCGATTTACTGCTGAACCGGCGACAGAAGCGTGATACCTGGCTGGAACGTGCGGGAAGCTATCGCAATGAGTTTCGTCGGGAGAATCTGGCAGGTGATCTGCATTCGAAATTTGTCGATGCAGACAAAGCTGCGCTCGAAGCGGCAGGAGAACCGGCCGCCGTTGCAGGCCGCGTCATGTTGCGTCGTGTGATGGGTAAAGCGAGCTTTGTGACCCTGCAGGACGTGTCAGGTCAGATTCAGTGCTACCTTTCGAAGAATGATCTGGGTGATGAGCAGTACAGCGAATTCACTGATCTCTGGGACATCGGAGACATTGCCGGTGTTAAAGGTGTGATGATGCGCACCAATAAGGGGGAGCTGACTGTTCAGGCGAGTGAGATCGTATTGCTCAACAAAACGCTCCGGCCCCTGCCCGAAAAATACCATGGGGTGACGGACAGGGAGATCCGCTACCGGCAGCGTTACCTTGATCTGATCATGAATGAACAGAGTCGCGATGTGTTCCGTGTCCGCTCACAGATCGTGCACGAGATCCGCTCCTATTTTGTGAATGCAGGTTATCTCGAAGTCGAAACGCCGATGATGCAGACCATCCCCGGTGGCGCAACCGCCCGGCCATTTGTAACGCATCACAATGCGCTCGATCTCGATCTCTACCTGCGAATTGCACCCGAGTTATACCTCAAGCGGCTGGTGGTAGGTGGCTATGAACGGGTATTCGAAATCAACCGGAATTTCCGTAATGAAGGATTGTCGACGCGCCACAATCCGGAATTCACGATGCTCGAGTTCTACCAGGCGTATTCGGACTATAGTGACCTGATTGAATTGACGGACGACCTTCTCGCAGAGGTCACACGAGCCGTAACCGGGACCACCAAGGTCAGCTACCAGGGTCTTGAGCTTGATCTTGGAAAGCCATCTGCGCGAATGACGATGGCGGAAGCGATAGTTGAATTCACGCCGATAGATGAAGCGGGGATCGATGACGAAAATCGTCTGCGAGATTACCTCAAAGGACTCAACCTGACGGTAGAACCGCACTGGGGAGTCGGTAAACTCCAGTGTGAGATATTCGAGGCCCAGGTGGAGGAGCGCTTGCAGGATCCGGTCTACATCACCCAGTACCCGGCGGAAGTGTCGCCGCTGGCGCGTCGCAATGATCTGAATGATGCAGTCACCGACCGGTTCGAGCTTTTTATTGGAGGACGTGAATACGCAAACGGGTTTTCAGAGCTGAACGACCCCGTCGATCAGGCGGATCGCTTCAGGGCACAGGTTGAGCTGAAAGACCATGGCGATGATGAAGCCATGCATTTTGATCAGGACTACGTTGACGCCCTCGAGTATGGTTTACCGCCAACGGCGGGTGAAGGTCTGGGCATCGACAGGCTCGTCATGCTGCTGACGGATTCACCCTCCATCCGGGATGTTCTGTTGTTTCCGCTCATGCGGCCGCTGTAGGAGCGGCTTCAGCCGCGATTCCACATGGCAGCAGACGTGAAACTTGAACCCTCCTGGCTGGATCTGGTCGGGGACGAATTCGACAAGCCGTATATGCGTGACCTGAGTCAGTTCCTGCGGGCGGAGAAACAGGCGGGCAAACGGATATATCCACCGGGTGGTCAGATGTTTGCAGCGCTCGATCTGACACCAGTCGACGCAGTCAAGGTAGTCATCATTGGACAAGACCCCTACCACGGCAGGGGGCAGGCCCACGGTTTGTGTTTTTCGGTGCAGCCCGGTGTTGCCCTGCCACCTTCGCTTAAAAACATCTTCAAAGAGATCGAGTCGGATCTGGGAGCTCCTGTCGTCGGAAATCGCGGGTGTCTCACAGGATGGGCCAGACAGGGTGTGTTGCTTCTGAATGCGGTGCTCAGCGTCCAACACGGTAACGCTGGATCTCACCAGGGGCGGGGTTGGGAGCAGTTTACGGATGTGATTGTGCAGCGGCTCGCCCAGGCACGGCAGGGGCTGGTGTTCATGCTGTGGGGTGCCTATGCCCAGAAAAAGGGCGCGGTAGTTGATGGCGAGACGCACTGTGTCCTTTCTGCCCGGCACCCGTCTCCGTTCTCAGCGAACGACGGATTTTTCGGATGCCGGCACTTCTCCCGTGCAAACCATTACCTTGAACAACACGGTCTCGAGCCCATCGATTGGCTGGCGGTCGAATAGAAGGTGCTGCGGAGCGGCGCCAACAATATCTGATACAGGAGACAGGACATGGTCGAATCGACCACAGAAAAACTGCTAACCGAACAGCGCGGCAACACGCTTCTGGTGACAATCAACAATCCACCCGCCAACACCTGGGATCCTGAGAGTCTCGGCGGGTTGGTCGATATAATTCAAGCCAGCGAAAACGACAAAGACATCTACGCAATTGTAGTTGTGGGGCAGGGAGAGAAGTTCTTTTCAGCAGGGGCGGATCTCAAGTTGTTTGCCGACGGTGACAAAGATGTCGCACGGTCCATGGCAGAACACTTCGGGCGCGCCTTCGAGACCCTGTCGTCTTTTCGCGGCGTCACAATAGCGGCGATCAACGGTTTTGCCATGGGTGGCGGTCTCGAGTGTGCGCTTGCCTGTGACATCCGCATCGCTGAGCAGCAGGCACAGATGGCGTTGCCGGAAGCGACGGTTGGTCTCCTTCCGTGTGGTGGTGGCACTCAGAACCTGGCATGGACCATCGGCGAAGGTTGGGCCAAACGGATGATTCTTTGTGGTGAGCGCGTTGATGCACAGACCGCGAAGACTATTGGATTGGTTGAAGAGGTTGTCGACACAGGTCAGGCGCTTGGACGCGGATTGGAGCTGGCTGAAGCCGTCGGACATCAAAGCCCACCTGCTGTCGCTGCGTGCAAGGACCTGATTCAAAAAGCCCGTGCAGGGAACATAGCGGCTGCATACTCTGTGGAGCGAGATGCGTTTGTTGGCTTGTTTGATACCAACGATCAAAAAGAAGGTGTAAACGCTTTCCTGGAGAAACGATCCCCTGAGTGGACGAATACATGACGTCTGTTGCGTTTACCGAACATCGTCTGAGTGATGACAACGTACTCGCTCAGGCGGAGCTCAATGTCGAATCTACCCTCAACTCGCTGAGCTTGGAGATGGTGCGCCTCCTGGACGATGCGCTGCGCGGTTGGATGGACAGGGAGGAAGTGGTAGCGGTCCTGATCACAGGAGCCGGCAATCGTGCTTTTTGCGCAGGCGGTGACATCCAGGCGCTCTACCATGCAATCACCGCGAACCATGAGGCGGGAGAAGTTGTTGATGACTACCCGTTCCGCTTTTTTGAAGAAGAGTATCGCCTGGACTATCTGCTACATGTGTATCCAAAACCGGTGGTCACGCTCGGCCACGGTGTAGTGATGGGGGGCGGTCTCGGGATCTTCGGTGCATCGAAATTCAGGATTGTGACTGAAAGGTCACGGCTTGCGGTCCCGGAGATTACAATTGGCCTCTTCCCTGATGCTGGTGCCAGTTGGACACTCAAAAACATGCAATCGCACTATGCTGCCTTCCTCGGTTTGACGGGTAGCCATGTCAATGCGAATGATGCGCTCATCGCGGGTATGGCCAGCCATACCGTTGCCCATGATGAGCGGGAATCGGTTCTCGGTTTACTGCGCAGCTTACCTTTAACCGGCAAGGCTGATACGGACACCGGCCTGATCGACGAAGCCCTGGGAACCTGCCCGCAGCCAGAGTTGCCGGATAGCGAATTGGCTCTCGTTCCGGATCGGGATGTTGATGCCTCTGATTTCGCAGCAGAAACCGCGGCTGTTAGCGCGCTGGAAGGAACATCTGACTGGATAGACCGTGGCATTGGAAATCTCCGGGCCGGGTGTCCGACTACAGCGGGTATCGTCGTTGAGCAGCTGCGTCGCGTTGCAGACATGGACCTGGCTGAGAGTTTCAAAATGGAACTGACAGTTGCAACACACTGTGCGCACAATCGTGACTTTCGAGAAGGTGTCCGGGCACTGTTGATTGAAAAGGACAACAAACCCGCATGGCAGTTTGGGGACCTCGAGCACCTCGAATGGCAACATGTGCTGAATCACTTCGAAGATCCGTGGTCGGAACACCCGCTGGCGGATCTGGGCGCTTAAGAACAAAGAAGGGGAGGTGGAAATGACTTCGGTTGGATTTGTAGGACTGGGCAACATGGGTGGCCCTATGGCTGCCAATCTCGTGGCCGGTGGTTTCGATGTCAAAGTATTCGATCTCGTGCCGGATCTCGTGGCAGCCGTCGATGGTGCAAGTGGCGCGGATTCCGCAGCTGCTGCAGCGTCAGAAGTGGATGTGTTCATCAGTATGTTACCCGCCGGTCAGCACGTACGAGGACTTTATCTTGGTGCAGGCGATGCGCCCGGCATCCTTGATCAGATGAACGAAGACACATTGATCATAGACTGTTCCACGATCGATGCTGCGTCCGCGCGAGCGGTAGCCGAAGGTGCGAAAGAGATAGGCTTAAGCATGCTGGACGCGCCGGTGTCCGGGGGAACCGCCGGCGCGGAGAATGGGACACTCACGTTTATCGTTGGGGGAGAAGAAAGTGCGTTGGAGCGTGCACGGCCGGTACTCGAAAAAATGGGTGCCAACATTTTCCACGCTGGTGGTGCGGGTGCGGGCCAGGTGGCCAAAATCTGTAACAACATGCTCCTTGCCGTGTTGATGACCGGGACAGCCGAAGCACTCGCTCTTGGCGTGGACAACGGCCTCGATCCTGCGGTGTTGTCCGAGATCATGAAGGTGTCGTCAGGCGGTAACTGGGCGCTCAATGTATACAACCCCTATCCTGGTGTCATGGAAGGGGCTCCAGCATCGAGGGATTATCAGGGCGGGTTCCTGGTGGACCTGATGCGAAAAGACCTCGGTTTAGCCCTGCAGACCGCTCAGGCAAGCGGTAACTCAACACCGATGGGGTCGCTGGCAGCCAATCTCTACCAGGTGCACCGGGATGTTAACGATTCCGGTGGGCTGGACTTCTCCAGCATACAGAAGCTCTTCAAACCGGACGTGTAGACAGACAGCCGGGCACCTCGTCGATGCTGATGAGCCGGTGCGTTGCGTACCTCTTTAGGTGTTTGCAGGACCCTGGAGTGATAACGGCCGTCTAATACGGGTCCTTTGCGCTTGAATACCCGATTGACGGTTCGCGCAAACCGGGCCCCCACGCTTTTCATACCGTTGGCGAGACACAGCTTATCGTCCGCCTCGACGATACAGTGCACGTGATCGTCCTGGACCGAGTAGTGAATCACTCGAAAACCGCTTCGGTCTGAACACAGCGCCAATGCCTGTCTGAACTGATTGAAAAACGGTCTTGTGCGCAGC
>JANQFF010000515.1 GCA_028277965.1 Pseudomonadales bacterium | reverse complement strand
GTCCCGCCTGGGACTGGCAGTATGTGATTCGAGAGCCGGAAATCGGGACGCAGTACGGCTACCGGGCTCGGATGCTCTACAAACCGTTCATTGACGCAGAAGACGTGCGGAGAGAATACGAGGACTGGGCGAGGGGGCTTGATGGAGCTGCGGAATGAAGATGACCGGCATGCACCAATGGGTCCTCTACGGGTTTAGTCTTTCCGTAACAAGAATTTAACAAAAAAAAGTGCATTTTGTGGTTGACAGCCCCTGGGCGGGCATGTATGTTCTCTCAACTTACCCCTAACGGGGTTTCGGGTTCATCTATGAAAATCGCGCATGCGATATGTGTCAGCGCTTCACCCGAATGCGGATAAAGGAGAAAGGAGGTAGACCGGAAAATAGAATCTATTTTCACCTGAGCTGTTCGTTGAAAGTAACGTTGTATTGAGCATGAGATTAACTAAGCAAAACGCAAAGAAAGATAAAGGAGCATAGATAAAGATGCAAAAATCTATCGCAATTTGTTTGTTCACCGCACTGTTGGTCCTGCCGTTTGCGGCAACCGCTCAGTTCTTCGATCCAGAGAGTGCGGGGTTGTTCACAGTTACAGGTAACCTGGACGTGAGCGCGGGATACGCCACGCTTGACAATGACGATCACAACTACGGTCTTGACGGAATCGGTCAGGATCCCGCCACCCAGGATGAAGAGTTTGTTTACTGGGGCCTCGACAACGACGGTTGGTGCGGTTCCATCATGACGATCGTTTCCGACAACGGCGTGGAAGTCCTTGGTTCGTACTTCACCGCCGATGATGGCACCGATTTCCTGTGGGACCTCAACCGGGTCGAGTACGGCTTGGGTGAGGACGGTTACTCCTGGGCCACGGGCGTGACGGGTGACGAGGCAACCGGTCAGTTCATCGGTTGCGCCATTACCTGGAGCCAGATCATTCCGGACTCTGCCGGTTCTTCGTGGGTCCAAGAACTTGCGCGTATCGGCAAGTCCTGCGCTGGGTTGGCCTACTTCCAGAGCCCGGACGTCCAGACGGACGCTTCTTGGCATCAGCGCTACGACCGTGACGGTGGGGTTGTCGGCCCGGGAACCTATGGCCGCAATACGCCCGCTGGCCATGCAGTCGATGACACCAACTGGTTTGTGGACACAGTCGGCTCCCGTTGCGGCGGCGCCTCGATTCTCTCCAACGGCAACTCGGTCTTCGTGATTTACGATCGTGCGCGTAACGACGACCGTACACTCGGTTCCTGGAACCATTTCACCGGTGGCGGCAACAACACTGGCGACCAGCGCACCAACTTCTTTGCCATCGCCAGCTCCGACCACAGCACGTGGGTGAACCCCGGACAGCTGGTCTTCACCGACACTCGCCGGAACGGTAACTGCATCATGGGTTGCGATGCGAGCCCGAACGGTTGGTGGGCGACCTGTTTCGGTGGTGGTTTGGCCGTTTTCAAGAACGACAGCACGAACATTGCTGAGATGCCGGACCTTGCCGGACTCGTCAACGCTGAAGCGGGTGCGGTTCCCGCCGGCATGACGGTGAATGGCTTCAACAATGACAGCGACTGCTCGGTTGGCGACGACATGATTTACATCGCCGCCTCCGTCAATGATGGCGCCGTGGATCGTCCCGCTGTCGCACGTTTCCAGGTCGATCCCGCCGGTGCCGGCAGCGTGACGATTCTCCCGATCATCGTTCCGGATGACGACTTCGGTTCTGTTCCGGGCGCTTCTATCGTTACGGAATTGACCGACGTTGGGGCGAACGATGCAGGCGACTTCGTGACTGGCTGGCGTCACCCGGAGAACTTCGCTCCGGTGATGCGCGTCTACAACAAGGACGGTTCGCCCGCCAGCGGCAGCTTCTACCCGAGCCTCATTGGCACCAACGACAACCTCAGCAATGGGACCACTCTTACCGGCGACAGCATGAACATGAAGGTCGCCATGAGCGGAAATCAGGTTTGTGGTGTTTGGAAGTCTGACAACGGCGACGAGGGCATCAGCGCTCTCAACTGCGTCGATCAGCCGAAGATCGCCCCGGTCACTGAAGTGGGCCGGATTTTCTCCACGGACTCTGGAGTCATTGCAAGCGAAGTTGAGAACTGGAACTTGTTCGACTAAGAGGACCTGAGTATCTGATTGAGTCTCAGTACGAGGCCGCGGTCTTAGGATCGCGGCCTCGCTTGTTTCTATGGAAATCTCCAGGGAAACTGAGGTTTGACGTTCTCGAAGGCGTAGCGCGCGAGATTGGTACGTTTATGGGTGCCACCCCCAAACTTGTTTGGGGGTGTGGATCGGATCGGAACTGTAGCCCGGCAACCCTTTGCCGCGGAATCAGCGCACGCTCCCGGAAAGGGGTTTCCGGGCTACAGCGGAGACTTATGCCGCTCGCAACTGGAAGGAGTTGAGACTACAGTCGCTCCTGGCACGGCCCCGCACCGAGAGACTGAAGTCCCAGATCCAGGCCGTGAGGGTTTGCAACCTGTAGGCCTTCTTGGCGTATTACACAGTGAAAAGGAGAGTTGCTGTCAGATGGGACGCACCATATCTACAATGCGAACTGGATTGCGTGGATTTCTCCCGGTCCTTCTTTGGATATTCGTTTTCGCGATTGGGAACTATAATTCCGCTGTAGCCGCGGAAGCAGAGCCTGTTGCCGCCACGCTGGACGGAAAAGAGATCTCTCTTGCCGACTATCAGCTGTTCATTCGCTGCAGCGCAAAACACCTCAAGAGGATGCAGCCGGATCTGCCGACGCACGAAGACTTCATGAAGGACTTCGCAATCTGCAAGATCCTTGGCGCCTCAGCCGAGAAGGCAATCGATCGTTTTAAAGAGCTTCGATCCGTCAAGTGGCAGCTGTGGGAGTTGGAGACGGCGGAAGCCTATAC
>JANQFF010000510.1 GCA_028277965.1 Pseudomonadales bacterium | reverse complement strand
CAGGTGGAGGGCGTTGAAACAGCGATTGCAAGTGGTGGCGGCGTAGGTTGGCCGTTCACCAGCGTTGTGGAGAATTTCATTCTGACATTTGGTGGGGCGAAGATGCACCGGCAGCTGACGGCTGGCGAGATTGCATGGACCGATCCGGAAGTGCGCTCAATTCTAGCGAACCGCCTGCTGCCGCTACTGCAACAAGGCTATTTCGGTGAGCCCGAGGAGTTCCAGGTTGCGTTTGAAGCAATGTGGAACGGGCGGCATGGTCTATTCATTGGAGACAGCACCGACTCGCTCATGGTGGACAATCCCGAAGACCGGGGCGTTTTCCTCTTTCCAGGGCAGGATGCCACCGTGTTCTGGTACGGCTACTGGTTTGCGCCCAAGTACACGGAACATCCGGAGGAAACGCGCCGGTTGCTCCGGTTCCTGGCGACGGAAGGGCAGACAATTCAGATCGAACAGGGCGGCCGTATTGGTACCTACGCGGACATACCGCTGGATCTTTACCCCGCACCCGAACGGGAGGTGTTTGAGATAATTCAGAGCGCGGAAGTAGTGTCCGACATGGACGACACCGTAGGGGGAAGATTCCAGTCGACAATCTGGGACCAACTTGGACTGGTGTGGTCTGATCCAAGCGAGGCAACGCTCGATCGTGTATTGAGGGAAATTCAAGCCGCGCTCGAAGAGACGCTGGAGCAGTAGCTCAGTGAACCGAATTGTCTGGCAAAGGGGCGTGTACACGCCCCTTTGCTCGCGGGGCACGACAGCATGAAACGGAACACCTTGTTTTTCCTGCTGCCGGCACTCGCTACGGTGCTGGTGTTCCTGGTAATCCCGATTCTGAGCAGCGTCTATCTGAGCTTCTTCTCCAACGAAGGTGCGTTCGTGGGGTTGGCAAACTACCGCGACGTATTGAGTGATACCCGCGTGATCGACCTGCGCGACCTGCCACGCGTACCATCCTACGGTGCGCTCATTCACAATCTCATCTGGATAGCAGTTCATTTACCGTTGACGGCGACAGTTGGGATGTTGCTGGCAGTGATGCTGCGCCGAATAAGGGGTGGCGGAGTCATTCGCACGATTGTTTTCCTTGGAATGATCGTGCC
>JANQFF010000441.1 GCA_028277965.1 Pseudomonadales bacterium | reverse complement strand
TCGTTTGCATACTCATCCGACGACAACGCTTCCACGAGCACATCCAGGGCACCCAGCGAGCTCTCAACCAATTCTGTGGTGTTGACGTGGAAATTGAGTCTCGTGGTCCATTTCTGCCGTCCACTGGGCTGCCCTTCCGGCGCAGCGACTGCCTCATCGACGAGCGACCCACCACCTCCCTGCTGGTCGAACGATGTACGAACGGACATCCGGCGCGCCTGACTGGGGAGTTCGTTCCACGCAGCCCTGAGCTGATCGGGTGTCGCGTTCTCTATTCGGTACTCAACCGCGTCACGCAGATCGTCCAGCCACACAACGCCAGGGGATAAATCCCTCGCGGCGTGTACGTATTCGAATGCGCTCTGGATGTCGCCGAGATGGAACAGCAACTCCGCATAACGCCCCGCGGACTCACCCAGTTGTTCATCCGATTGTGCCAGCTGGTGGGCTTTGATAAACGCTTCCAACGCCTGCAGGTTGTAGCCTTCCTCCCCAAACTCTGCAGATTTCATGCCCAGCTCCTGCCAGTATTCGTACCTGTCGCAAGCCTCCGCGGCCCGGGTCAAAAACGTGTGGGCGTCCTCTTGCTTGTATTCTCTGGCGTTCTCTTCGTAGAGACCGTAGTAACGTTCCCCCAGGCCGCAGTCCTGCTCCGCGGCATGAACCGCCCCAGCCGTCAGCACCAGCGCTGCAATTGCCAGGTATTTCATACAAACCTCCTTTGTCCGGGCGGATCCTTGTCTCCCAGTCTGACAATTCCCGGTATCCACAGATGGTTCCAACTACCGCTCCATAAAACAAGTGCCGCAAACGCAACTTAATTGCTCATAACACGGGCTGTTGACGTCAGGGGGCAGCAAATGCTGGCGTATACTCTGAACAGACCGGACACAGACAAGGGCAGGCATGACGAGACTCAAAAAGAAAAAGCTGGAAGAGCTGACCGAAGCCGAACGGGAAACCTTTGATATGGTCGTGCGCGACCGGCCCGTCAAACCCAGAGACGGGCATATCGGCGGACCCTTCGATATCTGGATCCGCAGTCCGGAGATGGGTCGCCGCCTTGTCGGCCTTGGCGGATTCTTCAGATTCAAGACCAGTGTCGACAGACGCTATATCGAACTTGTCATCCTGGCTACCGGGTCTTTCTGGAAAGCCCAGTTCGAATGGTGGGCGCACGAACCCATGGCGCGAGATGCGGGTGTGCCAGAGAACATCATCACCGCTCTTAAAAACGGCGAAACACCAACCTTCGACGATCCGGCAGACGAAGCTGCATACAACCTCGCCAACGAACTGCAGCACACCCACGAACTGAGCAAAGAATCATATACTGCTGGTGTTACCCACTTCGAGGAGCAGGGTGTCGCAGAGCTGATCGCGCTGTGCGGTTTTTATACGATGGTGTCGATGACCTTGAACGGCTTCGATGTAGAATTACCCGCTGGGGCTGAACCACCATTCGAGAAATAGGAATACGCAATGGCCAAAACCATAGACTGGTACTACTACCGCGGCAGCTGAAGCAGCTGCACCAAGGCATCCAAGTTTTTGGAAGCGAATAAAGTCGACGTGGCGGAAAAAATTCCAGCCAGTCGCAAACTACAGCGCGACGACGCAGCCGCGCTGCTCGCAAAAGCGAAAGAAATGACCGTTGCCAAAGGCAGGAAAGTCCAGACCTTCAAAGGCGGTAAAGGCGCAACGGAAGAAGCGATCGACGCGATGCTCGGATCGACCGGCAATCTGCGCGCACCAGCCATCGTGACGGGGAAAACGCTGCTGATCGGGTTTAACGAAGAGGTCTACAACGGCGTATTCGGCTAGCAAAACATCGCGGCTACCATGCGTCGCACCTGTAGGAGCGGCTTAATACTCAACTGCGTCGTTCTCGAAGATAAACCCGTCTTTTGACATCACCAGACGGTGACGCGGTCCGGACAGGTCCGCGTCCCATTCGTCGTACCCGGCATCTTTTGTCCACATCGCCACGCGCACACCATCCGCCCGTTTAGCGACACGGGTTGAATAGTAGCGGGGTTCG
>JANQFF010000433.1 GCA_028277965.1 Pseudomonadales bacterium | reverse complement strand
GTTCCCTCATCTGGATGGCCACCTTGTCCGCAATCTTCTGGGGATCGAGTTTTTCCGGCGCAGCCCCTCCGCTGCCCGGGGGTCGCCAGCCCGTCATCGGAGACATGAACACATTATCGATCCCCTCCGCAGTTGCGACCAGGCGCAGCATGCTTTCCAGATGCTCCTCCGGAGGGAACGCGTCGATGGGATTGTTGACGCTACTACCCGCTACCGGGATGTATTCACGCATCTCATCAACCGCACTTTTGGGTAACTTCGGGACTTCGAGACCCTCGCGATCGATCGCATCCGCAGAGAGCACCGCAAAGCCGCCTCCACCCCCGCCGAAAAGCGCAACACCTCGTCCTGTCACCGTACGGGTGCTGGTGCTCGCCGCAACAATCAGATCGTGCAGCTCGTCCATTGTCTCCGCCCGTGCAGCACCTGCCTGTCTGCAGGCTGCATCAAACACCTCAATCGAACCCGCCAGCGATCCCGTATGCGAGTGAGCAGCGTGGGAACCAGACTGGGTTCTGCCACCTTTCAGGATGACCACGGGCTTGACCCGCGCGCAGCGTTTCAATGCATCGAAGAAAGCTCTGCCATCCTGCACACCTTCGATGTAGGCAGCCACCACCGACGACTCCGGATCTGCTGCTGCATAATCGAGAAAATCGTGGGCCTTCAGATCCGCACCGTTCCCGTAAGATATTGCCTTGGAAAATCGCACCCCGCGCGCGACAAGCCCGGAAATGATCTCACCGGCGTTTGCACCGGATTGTGAGAGCAGGAAGACGTTCCCCGGTTCAGTCGGAAAACCGGCCATAAAGGCAACACGACTCGAAGGGACATACAGGCCCATACAGTTGGGTCCAATGGCGCGGATCCCGGCATCACGGAGTTTTGCGATCATCTCCCGTTCGGCGACAGCCATGCCCTCATCACCCGTTTCGGAGAATCCCGCTGTAAAGAAGTGTATGGAACGAACTCCTTTTTCCACACATTGATCAACCAACTCAGGCACGGCTGATGCCGGGACCTGGGAGATCACGTGGTCGACGGGCCCCGGCGTATCCAGCAACGTCGGGTAACAGGTTCTCCCGTCGATCTCCGACACTTTCGGATTGACCGGGTAGAGTTCGCCGATGGAGGGATAGTCCGCTTCCAGGAGCGAGTGGTAGAAACTCCCCATCGTGGCACCGCCTGTACTCGACCTGACGCCGACCACAGCAACCGCCCTGGGATGAAAAATTGGATCCAGTGGATGTTCAGACACACTACAGCCTTTCGTAAATCAGCCCGATAGGATAACTGATGTCCACCTGATCTGATAACTTGTAAGGCTCCGCCACAGGAAATCATCGCCATATGACCCCACAGGAAATCAAAGACCTCCTCACTGGTGATACCGAATTTGCCCTGATCGATGTGCGCGAGCAGGGGCGTTTCTCCGAAGCGCACCAACTCTTTGCCGTCTGCATTCCCTTGAGCCGGATGGAACTGCTGGTTGGTGATCTCATTCCCAGGTTCGAGACACCAATCATCGTCGTCAGCGATACAGAGGATGATTTCGACATGAGAGCGGTCGAGAAACTGGCCCGGCTTGGTTACATCAACGTCGACCTGATGGAAGGCGGCATAACGGCCTGGGCAAATGAAGGTTATGAACTCTTCTCAGGCGTCAACGTTCCGAGCAAAGCTTTCGGCGAATTCGTCGAACACACCTACGACACACCTCGCCTCGAAGCCGCTGAAGTCAAAGCGATGCTCGATGAGGGGAAAGACATGGTGATTGTGGATTCGCGCCCCTTCGAGGAGTATCACCGCATGAACATTCCCTCCGGCATCGACATGCCCGGAGCGGAACTGGCATACAGGATTCACGACACAGCACCCGACCCGGAGACCTTTGTCATCGTCAACTGCGCAGGCAGAACCCGCTCGATCATCGGCGCACAGAGCCTCATCAATGCGGGCATACCCAATCCGGTTGCCGCCCTCAAAGACGGCACAATGGGATGGCATCTCGCCGGATTCGATCTCGAGCATGGATCAACCCGCAGCGCCGAACCCCCCGGAACTGACGGGACGGAAAAAGCACTGGCGGCATCCGAACGCGTCGCCAGACGCTTTGGCGTTGAAGCGGTCAGCCACCAGACTGCCCTCCAATGGCGGGAGGATCATTCCAGAACCACTTTCTTCCTGGACGTGCGCTCACCGGAAGAGTTCAGCGCAGGTCATCTGCCACACTTCTCAAACGCGCCTGGTGGCCAGCTCGTGCAGGCGACCGACGAGTATATAGGCGTTAAGAACGCCCGCCTTGTCCTTGCTGACGATATCGGTGTGCGCGCCACGATGACGGCCTCCTGGTTGATTCAGATGGGCTGGCAGGAGGTTTTTGTGCTCGATGGCGGTATCGAACCTGAGAGCCTCGTGAGCGGAACGCACGGATCCATACTCGCAGATGTTCCCGAGGCGAAAGTTACCCCACAGGAACTCAACGACAGCTTCGACACCTGGTCAATCATCGACCTCGGTTCAAGCCTGCTGCACGACCGACAACACATACCCGGCGCATTGTGGTGTACCCGTTCACGGCTGAAGGAGGCTATAGCTGCCCTGGATGCTCCACCACGTATTCTGCTGACATCCGAAGACGCGCGTCTGGCTTGTCTGGCCCTTCCCGAAGCACGAGCGGTCACCTCAGTGCCGGTCGATGCGCTTGCGGGTGGCACCAACGCATGGATCGAGGACGGACTCGATACGGCAGACGGGTTTGAACGTACTGTCGGTCCACTGGACGATGTCTGGTATAAACCGTATGAACATAGGGGCGCTCAGGAGAAATTCATGCGCGACTATCTGACCTGGGAAGTAGCGCTCGTTGAGCAGATCGAACGTGACGGCACCACCCAATTCAAAGCTTTCGATTGAAAGGAATGACAGATGAACAAATCGCTCGAAAAATTCTGCTCTGACACCCGCGAGATTCTCGCAAACAACGACAACCACGAGGGGCGCGAAGCCGTACGTCAAAGGCTCGAGCAACTGCTGATCGATCCGGACTTCTGCGCGGAATACGTCAGTTCCGGGAGCGAGACGGGCGTCGAGCAGATCTACCAGGATGACGATCTGGGCTTCTGTGTGCTGGCATACAACATGGACCAGCCGCGCACCTCACCGCCGCACGACCACGGCAAGTCCTGGGCTGTGTACGGTCAAACCCATGGTTACACCGACATGACCATCTGGGCAGCGCCAGGCGATGACGAAGGCACGATAGAGCCCGTCGACACCTTCCGCCTCGGATCCGGTCAGGCAGGCTTATTCGATGTGCGGGAAATCCACTCGATCGAATACACGTCAGGTGCAAAGTTTGTCCGCGTAACCGGTGTGGACATGAGCGCCGAGTCCCGCCGCGTATACAACCCGGACGAGGGTACATTCAGGGAGATCGAAAACGTCGGTGCAGGAAGCAATCGCGGCTAAAGCCGCTCCTACAGAGGTAGGTACATTGTAGGAGCGGCTTCAGCCGCGATTGAACCAGGTAGAAAAACCTCTCTATCTCTGTAGGAGCGGCTTTAGCCGCGATTGTCACTGGGCTTATTGCCCGGTGAACTCTGCATCCCGTTTCTGCAGGAAGGCAGAGACCCCTTCACCGAAATCTCTGGACGCACCCGCTTCCGCCTGCAGCTGGGCTTCGAGGTCCAGTTGTTCAGCAAACGAGTTCTGCCAGGTCGACCAGTATGCTTTGCGGATCAGCGCCAGGGATCGTGGCCCATTCGCGAGCCTGTTGGCGATTTCCATCGCACCTTCCATGAGCGCATCGTTGTCCTCGTAAAGACGATTGACGAGACCCCATTCAAATGCAGTTTCCGCGGAAAGGCGTTCCGCGAGCATGGAGAGCTCCATTGCCCGGCCCCACCCGACCAGACGAGGCAGCATAAATGTCGATCCGCCATCGGGTATCAGACCGATACGTGCAAAAGCCTGCAGGAAATAGCCGGACTTCGATGCGCAGACGATGTCTCCCATCATCGCAAAGCTCATCCCAACACCCGCCGCAGCACCGTTGACTGCTGTGACGATCGGCATTTCGAGGCTACGGAGTTCAAACAACAGGGGATG
>JANQFF010000370.1 GCA_028277965.1 Pseudomonadales bacterium | reverse complement strand
AGAGGAACACCTCCTGGCGCTGATTCATGACAAGCTCGAGTCAGGGAGCTACCGCTTCCAACCAGCCAGGCGAGTGGAGATCCCCAAACCCGGGACCTCCAAGACGAGGAAGCTGGGCATCCCGGTGGTCATGGATCGGATCGTCGCCACCAGTATGCACAGCGTACTGGAAGAGCTCTTCGATGCGGACTTCACCGAATCGAACTTCGGTTTCCGCGCGGGCAGGAGCCAGCAGCAAGCCATCGGGCAGTTGCGGAGGCTGGTGAACGAAGGCAGAGACTGGGCGGTCGCGGTGGACCTGAAAGC
Organism: Pseudomonadales bacterium; assembly: GCA_028277965.1. Taxonomy (GTDB): domain Bacteria; phylum Pseudomonadota; class Gammaproteobacteria; order Pseudomonadales; family Azotimanducaceae; genus UBA4421. Next base: position 967 of record JANQFF010000370.1, on the reverse strand, counting down.
GTTCTTTGACGAGATTCCCCATGGGCTCATTCTGCAACTGATTCGCCGCAAAGTGGCCGATGAGCAGTTTGTGACCGTGCTGGCGCGGCTCCTGAAAGCAGGGGTTATCGTCGAGGGGGTGTTTGAAAAGACGACCAAGGGCTGTCCGCAAGGCTCGCCGTTGTCGCCGATCCTGTCCAACATCGTCTTGAATGAACTGGACCATAACCTCGAGGAAAGAAACCTGGGGTACTGCCGCTGGGCCGATGACTTTGTGATCGTCGTGCGATCCGAGCGCGCCGCACAGCGGGTGATGAAGGGAACGATCGCGTACCTGGAGGACGAGCTGGGACTGCTGGTGAACCGGGAGAAGAGCCAGGTGGCACCGATCAAGGAAGTGACCTTTCTGGGATTTCAGATCCTGCGAGGTAAGATCCGGGTGAGCACCAAGGCGCAAGCCCGATTCAAAGATCGCGTCCGGGAACGGACGCGCAGGAACAATCCGCTATCGACGTACCAAGTGATCCACGCGCTGAACAAATATTTGCGCGGCTGGGTGGGCTATTTTGGGATTCAGGAGTTCAAATATCTGTTTCGCGACCTTGATGCCTGGATTCGCAGTCGGTTGAGGTCGATGCAGCTGAAGAAATGGAAGAAGCCCAAGAAGTTCCAACGGATCATGATCAGGGCAGGTTTTGACCCGAACGAGGCGCATCGCACCTGGATCAAGATGAACCGATGGCAATCGGTAATGCGAGCGCCGGTGCGCTTCGTCATGAACCTGGACTGGTTCAGGCAGCGTGGCTTAGTGTTCCTGCATGACTCGACCATCGCTTTGTCTCGCGCCTGATGGCGCGGTCACTGATCGAAGAGCGGTATACCTGGCCGGTATGTGCCGTTCTGTTGGGAGGGGGTAGCCTACGGGCTACCTCATACCAGATTGCTCGGGTGGAGCAGTCTTCAGCTGTACTTTCTCCTAGGCCGACCA
>JANQFF010000237.1 GCA_028277965.1 Pseudomonadales bacterium | reverse complement strand
CGTCTTGATGATGAGGATCGGCTCTTCGATGGCGTTGTCGAGACAGATGCCGAAGGTGAACTCGGGCCCGATCTTGCCGCCATCCTGTGCGGGGTTGTTGCGCGAACCGTAGCCTGCGGTGAGTTTTCCAAAACCTTCACCATTGTTGTTGCCGCGCCCGGTCAGGTACGAGATCCAGACGTTGTCACACACGCGATAGCCACTGCCGGACCTGCGCATCTCGCTGAACAAAGGCGCGGTGACCGGGTCATCCCCCATGTAGTCGATGGTTTCGACGCGCGCATGGCCTTCCATATTGGACTGGCCGGCGAGAATGTAAACCTGCAGTGGCCCGTCCGCGAATGCAATAGCCACTCCCGCCACGAGCATGGTGAAGATCACGAAAGCCGCTTGCGTTCGAGCCGTCATGGCGATCCTCCTTCAGGTCGGTGGCAACAACAACACGGGGGACGAGATCAGACTGGATTCTGATTGTGCTGCCACAGACCGTTGACGTTCAGATGATACTGGCATTGCCGATGTCATACATGGCGACCATCAAAGCGATGCAGTAAGGCTCATCTTCCCTTGTGTGGAGGATGTGGCGCAACGTACACTGACGCCTATGAAAATCCGCTCAATCTCATGCTTTGTGGGTATTCTGTTCGCACTGATCGTCGTCATCCCTGCCCTGGCGCAGTCTGAGAACATAACAACCGCTGATCGGCCCCGCCCCAACATCATCCTCTGCATGACGGATGACCAGGGCTTTGCGGATGTCGGCTTTCACGATCACCCCGTACTGGAGACCCCGAATCTCGATCGGCTGGCGGAGCGCGGAATGATCTTTGAACGTTTCTACAGCCAGTCACCTGTGTGTTCGCCCACCCGCGCCAGTTGCCTGACCGGCCTGCATCCGGATCGACTCGGTATCACCCACGCCAACACGGGCCATCTCCCGGCAGAGGTGGTGACGCTCGCCGAGCTACTGAAAGAAGACGGGTACGCAACCGGGCACTTCGGCAAATGGCACCTCGGAACCATGACCACGACTGTGCGCGATTCGAATCGTGGCGGAAAACCCGCGCATGCCAACCACTATGCCCCTCCATGGGAGCACGGCTTCAGTGTCTGCTTCTCAACGGAAGCCAAGGTGCCG
>JANQFF010000193.1 GCA_028277965.1 Pseudomonadales bacterium | reverse complement strand
TGAGAACCTGGAACTGGCCGGTCCCAAGAGCGAACGGTTCCGTATAGCGCCGGGTATGCTCAGGCAGTGGGTCGAGGAAGACCCTGATCTCGAGGTTGTTGTACACACGGAGGGTCTGGTCACAGAACCCGATGGGACAAAGGCTGCAGTTAGCCGTATGCTGGCGCGACGTATTGAGCGATAGGTCATACCCTTCGATGGAAGACAGGTGTCGCGTCATTCGGGTGGAGCGCTACCGGATTGCCGCGGGCTCGTGAAATACACGCATATCCTGTTCGATCACGATGGTGTTCTAGTAGACACTGAACACCTGTATTTCCGTGCAACTCGGGAAATTCTCACCGAAGTGGGATTTGATCTGCCGATCGGGTTGTACCTGGCGTTGCAGGCGGAGGGTAAGTCTGCGTGGGAACACGCGAAAGGCGTCGGGCTTTCAGCCGCGCGGGCAGATGAACTGCGACAAGCAAGAAACGTGTTGTACCAGAGGTACCTCGTTGAGGAAGACATTGAGATTCCAGGGGTTGTGGAGACACTCAAAAAACTCGGTCGGCGGTGCAGCATGGCCATTGTCACAACGGCCAAGAAAGAGGACTTTGCGCTCATTCATCGTGACCGGAACATTGTTGAGCACATGGACTTTGTGCTTGCCAATGGGGACTACGCGCGTAGTAAACCTCAACCGGATCCATACCTTGCCGGACTCGAGCGGTTTGGTGTCAGTCCGGACAGGGCACTTGTTGTTGAAGATTCTGAGCGGGGGTTAAGGTCTGCAGTTGCGGCGGGTATCGACTGTGCAGTTGTGCATCATGAGTTTACGGCATCCCAGGATTTTTCCAGGGCCACGTACAAACTTGATTCCCTGGCTGAGCTGGTCGACCTGCTGAATTAGAACCCCTGCATGCGCAGGGCGAAATAGCCAAAGTAGGTAAAGACAAGCGCTCCTCCCGCCATCCGCCCCAGGCGTGCGTTGCTGAAAACAAACAGCGGTATCACGACCAGGACAAACGCGAATCCCACCATCAGATCAAAGTCTCCTCCCTTTGGGATGGGCAGGGGCCGGATGATGCCGGCTGCCGGTAGTACAACGAGAGAGTTGAATATATTCGACCCGACTATGTTGCCGAGCGCGAGATCAGTCTCATCTTTGTAAGCGGCGATCGCTGAGGTCGCGAGCTCCGGGAGACTTGTGCCCACAGCAACGACGAAGATACCCACAACAACCTCGGGAACCATGAGCAACTCGGCGATGACGGCTCCCTGTGTGATCGTCATCTCGCCGCCGTACATCAGCATCGCAATCCCGCCACATACCAGCAACACATTGATCAGGAAACCAACGCGTGTATCAGCAAAGGGTATTCTCGAAATAGACTCGGCCTCGATCAGAACAGGGTCTTCCCTCTCCCGCATGACGTCTCTCACCATGAAGTAGACAAAAATGGTGAACATCAGGAAGAGAATGATGGCGTCCCCGCGGTCGAGAAGAGGGGTCGTTCCGGAAAGCGGCTCATCCCAGGCCATGACCATCAGAATGGCCGTAACCAGCAGAAGATAAGGCACCTCGCGTCGCACGATGCTGCCTTGCAGGTAAATGGGTGCAGCTATGGCTGCAATACCAAGAACCAGACCGAAATTGGCGAGATTGGAACCGACGGCGTTACCGAATGCGAGATCGGTTTCGCCGCGCAATGCCCCGGTGATGTTGACGACAAGTTCGGGAGTACTGGTTCCGAACGCAACAACAGTGAGACCAATGATCATCACGGGGACGTTCATGGCTCTTGCGATGCCTGAAGCACCACGCACGAGGGCGGTGCCGCCAAGAAGCAACAGCCCAATTCCAAGTGCCAGAAGTAAGAATTCGGACAAAACAGAAAAACCTGATTATCGGGTTTCAGTATGCGGATCGAAGGAGGACACCTCAAGGTTGCTCCCGGGGTTGAGGGGGTTAGTATCGACTAAGGGGAATCAAGGGGAAGAGGTCATGCATGTTACGTGAGTTTCGGCTTGTTGCGTTTGCGTTTGTGCTTGTGGGTGTCCTGTCTGGTTGTGCCGAACCTGTGGTCGTGGGTGAAACGGGTCCGGTGGCAGACTGGCCGCAGGCTGGAGGCGCGCGCGGTGGGGGGCACTATTCGGACGCAACCCAGATCACCCCTGATAACGTGCAGCACCTGGAGGTGGCATGGGTCCATCGTTCGGGAGATTTCAAAGAAGGTGGGAACGCGCTTGAAGGGATTTCGAGTTTCAATGAAATGCAGACATCCCTCCAGGTCACACCGGTTCTTTTCAACGAGACTCTCTACTACTGCACACCGTTCAATCGGGTGTTTGCGCTCGACCCGACGACAGGTGAGGAGCTCTGGTCGTTCAACCCCGAAACCAATTCGTCAGGCACCTGCCGCGGGGTTGCTACCTGGACGAGCGATCATGTCCCCGAAGGAGGGGCGTGTCGTCACCGGATTGTGACGGGAACGATCGATGCACGGCTCATTGCCCTCGACGCAGGCACGGGTGAACTGTGCAGCGACTTTGGAGATAACGGCCAGGTTGATCTCCGGGTGGGTCTCGGTGAGCACGATCCGTCGCACTACTCGCTCACGACCCCGGGCGGGATCATTGGAGACCTCATCGTCGTGGGCGGGGCCATCTCGGATAACCTGAAGACCACGGTCCCGGGAGGTGTCGTGCGTGCTTATGACCTCAATGATGGGAGTCTGAAGTGGTTCTGGGACCCGATCCCGCCCGATCAGGCGCCCGTTCTCGAGGGCGAGACACAGCGTTATCAGCGTGGCACGAGCAACGTATGGTCGTTTATCTCGACGGATGAGGAACTGGGTCTCGTCTATGTCCCCACGGGCAACACATCACCGGATTACTACGGTGGTCACCGTGATGGCATGGATTTCTACTCGAGTTCCGTCGTTGCTCTGGACGCGGGGACGGGCGAGGTAGCCTGGCACTTTCAGACGGTTCATCACGACATCTGGGATTACGATCTGCCGTCGCAACCAACGCTGTTCGACGTTGAGATTGATGGCAGAACGGTCAAGGCTCTCGCTCAGACGACAAAAATGGGCTACATCTTCGTGCTCGACAGGCAGACCGGTGAACCTGTCTACGGTGTAGAAGAGCTGCCGGTACCCCAGGGTGCCGTGGCCGGGGATTTTACAGTGCCCACTCAGCCTTTTCCGGTAAAACCTCCGCCACTGGTTGATACAGACTTTGGGCCCGATGATGTCTGGGGATTTACACCCTGGGACCGGGGTGTCTGCAGGGACCTGATGGAGAACGTGCGGGCTGAAGGGTTGTTCACACCCCCGACTGAAGGAGGTTCGATTCATTACCCCAGTGCGGTTGGGGGCCAGAACTGGGGTGGTCCGGCGGTAGACAGGGGTCGCGACATCCTGGTCGTAAACACCCTGCACATGGCAAGCATCATCCAACTCGTTAAAAGGGACGAATGTGATGCAGCGCGGGAACGCATCGCAGCGGACCCCCTGGGATCGAAGTACGCAATGGTCGAGGATTCCGCAGGTACACCGTACTGCGATGTACGCTGGATGGGTTTTTTCTCTCCCCTCGAGGTCCCCTGTACACCGCCGCCGTGGGGCACACTGGCGGGTATTGACCTGACGACCGGTGATCTGGCCTGGCAGGTGCCGCTGGGCACAACCCGGGATCTTGCACCCTTCCCATTCTGGTACTTCGAGGGTGTTCCCAATATGGGTGGACCTATCAGCACCGCGTCCGGTCTGACATTCATTGCTGCAACAACTGACTTCTTTTTACGCGCATTTCACACTGAAACGGGTAAAGAGTTATGGAAAGGTCGGTTGCCGACCGGAGGTCAGGCAACTCCGATGACCTATCGGGTTAGCGATGGCAAACAATATGTTGTCATTGCAGCCGGTGGTCACTGGGCAATGGGAACACCCCCGGGTGATCACATCATTGCTTTTGCCCTTCCTGAGTAAGCCTCTGAGTGAAAGATTGATTAAGGACTGGAGACATGAATGATTGGGTGCTTGGCACTGTCAGTGTGGCGGCGGCTCTGGCGGTATCGGCGGGGCTCGCGTTGGCCGGTGGAGATACGGGCGTCCGATTGAATGGCGTATCCGTGTTCCTGGTGTGTGGTGTATTCGCGTTTCTCGTTCAGTGGCTCATGTTCATCCATGCGTGGGTAAAGAAGACAGAACATTTTTTTGATCTGACCGGCAGCCTCACGTATATCACCGTGGTGATTGCTGCTGTCGTTTTGAGCAGCAACTTCAGCGCGGGCGCTCTCACAATTGCTCTCGTCATCCTGGTCTGGGCGCTCCGGCTGGGTCCATTCCTCTATAGCCGGGTGAAGCAGGCAGGTGAGGACCGGCGCTTCCGTTCGATTAAACAATCATTTCCCGTTTTTTTCATGACGTGGACCCTGCAGGGGACGTGGGTGTTCATAACCGCAGGTTGTGCTTTGGCGGCTATTTCTTCAGGACGATCCATTGCAGTTGACGGATGGTTCGTTGGTGGATTGTTGCTCTGGGCCTTCGGGTTTGCGGTTGAAGTCATTGCCGACCGGCAGAAAACAGCCTTCCGGGCTGTGGCGGAAAACCAGGGGCGTTTCATCACAACGGGCTTGTGGGCCTGGTCACGCCATCCGAACTATTTTGGGGAGATTGTGCTCTGGTGTGGGATAGCCGTCATGGCTTATCCGGCACTTGCCGGTTGGCAGTTCGTAACGCTGATATCACCCGTGTGGGTCGTGATTCTTCTCACATTTATCAGTGGCATCCGGATGCTGGAAGCCAGAGCCGAGCGTGCATGGGGTGAGGATCCTGCCTTCCGGGCCTACAAGAAGAACACACCCGCGTTGATGTTGTGGCCGCCTAAGGGCACCTCTGGCGGAGCCTGAAGTCAGTCATTCTCCTGGTCGTAGCGAGCCGCTATGCGTTGCAGCCAGCGCCCTGTCATGGCGAGCTGGTGGGGTTCTGTTTCGAACATCACCGCTCTGCCTTTGCGTTCGCGACTGACAAGACCTGAACTTTCCAGCACATTGAGATGTTTGACGACAGCCTGCCGGGATATGGGCATATCGGCTGCTATCTCGGAGGCGCTTGCTGTGCCGTAAATAGCCAGTTGTTCCAGGATATGGCGCCGCGTTGGATCGGCCAGCGCCTGAAAAACCAAATCGACTGCAACGGTATGGAGCAATATGCAACCTGCAACTGTTCGGTTGCATTGTAGGGGAGGGGATCAGGGATGTCAGTAAGCCGTGAAGAGCAGTTCCAGGTCACCTTCGCGCAGAAGGGTTGCTTTGGAGATCTGCATGCACAGGAAATGTGCTGCAAGTTTCTGCTGGGAATGGCTGTGATAAGGCAGATCCGCATTCAGGGATGGTCGTGGAATCAGCTTGTCTGATGAATGGATGCCATAGCGGTTGAGGGACGGATTGCCCGTACGACGCATGGTTCCGAAACCATAACCTCGTGCGGCCGGATGGATAAAAGGTTGCAGGTAGGTGGCCAGGGCTTCCAGCATGGGTTGATTGAGAAGGTGCAGGTAGTCCCAGAAGAGCAGTATGTCGAACAGCGTGTCGGGAGGAATGTAGAGGTGTTCCTCCATCAGCGCCAGCGCGTCGGCAGGGCTGATGTCGTCGGGGGCGTTGAATAACTCCGGGCTGTCTGTCAGATCAAGAAAAAAGACGCGCGCGTTGAACTGGCTGAGATACGAAACCGTGTTCGGATCGCCGGGTCCAAGGTCGAGCACAGTAGGACGATAAACGGGCTCAAGGCCAGCAAACACCTCATCGAGGAGGCGCGTGCTGACCAGTTGACGTTCCGTGTCGGTAGCAGGTGGCTCAGCCGGCTTCTTGCTGCGCCTCATTTGCTTGAGGTTCAGCTTTCGGCTGGCTCTTCGGTGGAGCAGCCTGCCGTTTGGCTGTGTCAGATGGGTCCATGTCGATGGCGCCTTTGAACTTGGCCCCGTCTTCGAGGGTCACCCTTGGCGCTACGATGTTCCCGCGAACATGACCGGTCTTGGAAACGATGACTTTCTCCACACCGGAGATATCTCCCGTGACCTGGCCGTCGATACGCACTGTTTTGGCTGAGATGTCTGCCTGGAGCGAGCCGGAGCTGCCAACCGTGAGATCGTGTTTGGGGAGAGACACCGATCCTTCCACCGTCCCTTCGATCAGAAGGTTCTCGTCACCGGTGATGGTGCCTTTAACTTTGATTGTTTGACCGATCACGGCGCTACTCCTTGGCGGGTTGACTACGGTATCAGTGGCCTCGGTTGATGGCTCAACTTCAGCGGGTGGTTCGGGATTGTCCTTACGTTTCTCGAACATCTTGTTACTCCTATTGTCCTTTCTAGTTTCCGTGCTGGAAATCCAGTAACGCGCAGGCCCGGACTGCGGTCCGGGCGTAAATGCTATCCCGTCACGAACTATAGAACAGGACACGCATCAACAAAATGACATTTTTCCTTAAGAAACCGAACTTTAGGTGGGATTTCTAGTGTCGGCGAGATCCGGGGTGAAGATTTCTTCTATGGATTTATCGAACAGACGCGCAATTCTGAAAGCGAGAGGCAGACTTGGATCGTATTTGCCTTTCTCCAGGGCGTTTATGGTCTGACGGGAGACACCGAGTTCTTCCGCGAGATCAGCCTGTGACCACTCACGTTGGGCGCGGAGTACTTTGAGTGTGTTTTTCACTGGTAGCGAAGAATCGAAATGATGTTCCCCGCCCCCCACGCAAGCATTGCGAAGAAGAGGTAGTCGTTGCCGTTCAGCACATGAACCCCTGCGTGGGCGAGCAAACCCCCACCGGCGAGAATCATAATGATCAGACCGAAGCCGATAGCGAGCCTCTCGAATTGAATGCGTCTTATCATTTCGTCCATTTTGCCGATAAGGACATAAAAGGACCGCAGGGCTGCCAGGGCGAGGATGCTGCACACCCCAACCGCTATCCAGTGGGTTGTCGGTGAAGTGGTCGACACCAGGACTTTCGTCGCAACAACATAGCTGAATGCCCAGGCGCAGACCAGACCGACAAAATAGAATTGATACTTGCGGTCTGCAGCGCCGAGCTCAAAACCGGCGCAGCTGCGCAGGAACCTGCTGAACGTGATTTTGTTGGCTTTCGTGTCATTCATGTCGTTCGTGTCTTTCGTGTTAGGCATGTCAACTTCCTTTGTCATTATGTAAAGGAAGCTAGACACTATCAGCGGGGTGAGCGAATGTAAAGTGTACTTTACAACGGGCGCGGGCTAACAATCAGATTGAAATCAGGGAGCCGTGAGGTCCATCCACGCTTTGATTGGGTGTTTCTGCAGTTGCTCGCGGACAGAATGTGCATCGACCGGCCGGTTCTGGGAGAGCTTCCATTTTGATTCAATCTGTCTGATCTCGAGTTCAAGCCCCAGGATGTGTCCCATAAGCGTGTCGACAAACCCCTCTGGCGGGTCGTCAATACTCCAGTCACCTCCGACTTTTGCTTCTTCCTGATCCGTAAGAAGCTGGAGCTGGCTGCGTATAAACGCAACGTCTTCAGTTGCACGCAGTTCACCGTGAACGTGGGCAACAACATAGTTCCACGTCGGCACCACCCGCCCATCAATTGCCTTGCCCGGATACCAGCCGGGAGAGATGTAGGCGTCCGGACCGGTGAAGACGGCAATTGCGTTCACGGGAGAGGTGAGCACCTGGTCAGCCAGGGGATTGGCCCGGGCGACGTGTCCGAGGAGCTTACCCTCGCGCAGTACAAACGGTACGTGATTGATCTCGGGTGTCGGCAGGACGAGTGTCGCCAGCGGATGTTCTGTCACCAGCCGGGCAAAATCCTCGTCTGCAGCGTGATTGAAATGTTCGGGTAAGTACATCTCAGGAAACCCGGGCGGTGACCTGAACCTCGAGTTTCATATCGTCTTCGTAAAGTCCTGCGACCAGCATCGTCGCAGCCGGAGGATTGGTTGCAAAATAGCGGTTGAAAACGGGCCAGCAGGATTCGAAATCGTCCCTGTCTGGGAATATGTATGTGACCCGGACGACGTCCTGCATGCTGCTGCCTGCTTCCGCGAGAACAGCAGCGATGTTTTTCATGCACTGTTCAGCCTGGGTGGCGGGATCGGGGGAGATGGTCATCTCTGTGTAGTTGTAGCCGGTTGTGCCCGAGACGAAAACGAAGTCGCCGTCGCGCACCGCGCGGCTGTAACCAATTGTCCGTTCAAACTCCGAACCACTCGAGAAAAACTGTTTACTCACGTTTGATTGCCCTCGTTGCCATGGATGTCGGCATGTAGCTGTTCAAGGGTGTAGCCTCGTCAGACCATCTGTCTTCATAAAAACCTGCGAGAGAGAATCCGGCATCAAGCTGACCTCCAATCTGATCATCCAGGCTGTGGCTGAACTCGATGGCTTCGCCTCGCTGAACACGGGCGTTCATCTCTTCGGTGGTTAACGACTCGCTGTCAGCGTAGGGCAGGGGGAACTTCACCTCGAGGGGGCCGCCGTTTTCGATCTCTTCATGGTCGAAGAGGTAGTAGTCCGGATTCATGAAGCCCGCGAGGAGAGAGCCTCCCTGATCCAGAACGCGGAAACACTCCCGCCACACAACGCGAACATCCGGAGCAAACACATTTGAAACGGGGTGGAAGATGAGATCGAACGAACCGTCTGGAAACACCCCAAGGTCAGCCATGTCACCCTGGACGGTTGTGATCTCGAGTCCCTCGTGTTCTGCCACCACCCGGTCTTTGGCGAGTTGTTCGGGGGAGTTGTCGAAACTCGTCACCCTGCCCCCCGCTGCAGCGAGCACGGGCATCTGCTGGCCACCCCCGGAAGCGAGCCCCAGGATCCGTTTTCCCTGCAGATTCCCGAACCAGTCGCGTGGAACTTCAATGGTTGGCGTGAGGATCACCGACCAGATTCCCTGTTTCGCATTCGAGATTGTGATTTCGTCTACCGGTTGAACCCATGGGCTCTCTCCCGATTGAGATTGTCTGTCCCAGGCAGCGCGGTTCAGTTGCAGGATATCGCCGTGATCAATCGGCACGGGCTTCTTCTGGTCCACTGATGTCCAGTACACGAAGATTCAGCGTGAAGATCAGGACCGAAATGATGGCCAGGGCACCGGCAATGGTGAATGCGATGCCGGGAAAATAGAAAGGCGTATCTGCCCCTGTAAAGTAGCTGAAACTCTGGGTCATGATGAGGGGGCCAAGAATGGCGCCTATGCTGCCGACGCTTGCATTGATTCCCTGTAGTTCCCCCTGCTCGTTCTGAGGCACCTGGTTGGCCATGATGCTTGTGACGGCGGGACCCACAAGGCCAGCGAGAGCCGACACGAAACACCACAGGTACACCGCAGTGCCATTTGGAGCAAACCCGATACCGATGTATGCGGAAGCGGCAGCGACGAAACCAACGAATGCTGTTCGCGGCGCGCCCCAGCGTGGAATGACGATTCGGATCAACCCGCCCTGTACCAGGGCCATGCAGATACCGACGAGCCCCATCGACAAACCCACGTCAAAAGGTGTCCAGTCGAATTTCTCGATGGTGTAGAAATTCCAGTTGGATGGATAGACGTGGTGACCGACATTGTAGATGAACATCACGGTGATGAGACCGACGAGGATCGGATACTTGCGCACCTGCAACAGCATTCCCACCGGGTTTGCTCTGCGCCATTCGAAAGGTCTGCGCTGATCGCCCGGCAGGGTTTCGCGCAGGACAAAGAAGCCGTAGAGCGTGTTCACAAAGGCGAGACCCGCGGCCACGAAGAATGGCAGGCGGATATCAATCTCACCGAGAAAGCCGCCGAGGCTCGGACCGAATATGAAACCAAGCCCAAAAGCCACACCCAGGAGCCCAAAATTCTGGGCGCGTTCGTCCGGTGGGCTGACGTCAGCGATAAGCGCATTGGCGGTTGCGTAGGTGGCTGACGTGATACCGGTCAGAATCCGACCGATGAACAGGACCCAGAGGGCAGTTGCAAGACCGGCAATCAGAAAGTTGATCCCGTACATGAACAGGGAGATCAGAAGCACCGGGCGCCGTCCAAACCGGTCACTCAGGTTGCCGACCACGGGTGAAAATACAAATTGCAGGGCGGCATAAGAGACAACCAGATAACCGGCAATGGTTGACGTCTCGGAAAGGCTCGCCCCGGTCAACTCCATCAGAAACTGCGGTAAGACAGGCATGATGAGGCCGAATCCCACGGTATCGAGGAAAACGGTTATCGTCACAAACGTCAGTGCATGTTTTTTCTGGTCCATATTCGCCGGACCATGCGTTATTTGGTGAACGTTGTCTAGCGGAGTAGAGTTCATGGACTCGACACGGAAAGGGGACGGGGATGAACGCAGAGATACAAGAGATCGAAATGCAGATCTTCGAGCTGAGTTCGAAACTGGTGGAACTCAGGAAGGCGGAAAAAGGGGAGGAGGTGCCGGACTACACGCTTGCAACCGAAGCCGGTGAAGTCAGCCTTGGCAACCTCTTTGGGGACAAGGATCAACTTCTGCTCATTCACAACATGGGGCAGGGTTGCCGCTACTGCACAGTCTGGGCTGACGGTTTAAACGGCTTTTTGCCGCATCTCGAATCCGCCATGTCGGTGGCACTTGTATCCAAAGACGATCCGGCGACGCAACGGCGGTTTGCCAACAGCCGGGGCTGGCGCTTCCGGCTGGCATCCCACGGCGGTGGTGACTACATCAAAGAACAGACGGTCATGGCGGACCACACCAATGTGCCCGGGGCTGTTGTGTACGAACGCGATGGCGATGTTATTCGTCGCAAGAACGCCTGTGTATTCGGGCCGGGTGATCTGTACTGCTCACTCTGGCACGTCCTGGGTATGGCGGGCCTCGACGGATCCACCTTCACGCCACAGTTCAATTACTGGAAACGACCCGAAGTCATGGACGACGGAGGGGAGAACCTCATCGATTGACACCTTGTGTATCGCGGCTAAAGCCGCTCCTACAGAGCTAGCTAGAGTTCTCTGTAGGAGCGGCTTTAGCCGCGATTTCTTCAATCAATAATCGCCACACACCGCGTCCACCCTGCAGACGCGTCTCTGATCTTCACGGGGAAACACGAAACGGTGAATCCGTCGGCGGGCAACGCCTCCAGATTGTGGAGCTTCTCCATCTGCCAGTAGGGAATCTCCCGACCGGCTTTGTGGCCCTCCCAGATCATGGCAGGGTCGCGGTTTTCCGCCCACTTCTTCGCGGTGTGATTGAACGGCGCATCCCATGACCAGCCGTCTGTCCCCACCACGCGTACACCACGTTCGGTCAGATACATGGTTGCTTCCCGGCCCATGCCGCAACCGGCATCAACGTAGCCGGGCTCCCCGAATACCGAACCTGCTCGTGTGTTCACGAGCACAATTTCCAACGGTTTGAGTTCGTGGCCGATTCGGTCGAGTTCAGCTTCTATATCAGCGGCACTGACAAGATAGCCGTCATCGAAGTGCCGGAAATCGAGTTTGACACCAGGCTGCAGGCAGTATTCGAGTGGGGTTTCATCGATGGATGGTGCTCGCCGGGCGCCGTTGTCCGTGGTGCTGTGGAAATGCCAGGGCGCATCCATGTGGGTTCCGTTGTGGGTCGAGAGCGTGATGGTCTCAACAGCCCAGCCTTCGCCATCGGGCAGTTCCTCGGGTTGGAGTCCCGGGAAAAAGTGTGCGAGCCCTCCTGCTGTTTCCGCGTGATTGCGGTAGGTCACTTTTGGCGAACCCCCCGGATGGTCGGTGTGTTCGTTGTTTTCGATCGATACTGACAGGTCAATGAATTGAGGCATAACGCTTCCCCCTCTTTTACTATCGACATTTAATCGCAAAGGGGGAAAGCGATGCCAGAAAGTTATGTGATTTACGGGGGTGAGCTGAGTCTTTTCACCCGCAAACTCGAAGCGGCCATGATTTTCTACGGCGCGCCGTTTGAAATGGCAGCTAAAGCGTCAAACGATCCAGAGCTGATCGAGACGCGCTCGGGCACACACCAGGTGCCGGTACTGCTGACGCCTGAGAACTGGATGATCGCGGACACCACGCCGCTCATGATGATGCTCGATGCCCGCTTTCCCGATCGTCAGATGTTCCCGGAGGGTGAGCTGGGTTTACTCGTGCACGTGCTGGAAGAGTTTTTCGACGAATGGGTCGCCCGTGTGATGGTTCACTACCGGTGGCACTACCCGGAAAGTGCGCGTTTCGCCGCGCTTAAAATGTCCGGGGGTAACGAGGCGGCTGCGGAAAGGGTGCTCAGTTGGGGGCCCCGGGCGTGCCGCGCAACCGGAACGGATTCTGAGCATCAGCAGCGCGAGGTTGAAGCCGAGTATGTCCGTATCCTGGAAGCTGCTGAATCCCAGCTTAGAGACACAGCGTTTCTCCTGGGTGGTCGTCCAACCGCACTCGACTGCATTGTGCTTGGGGGTTTGCGCGCACATACCAATATGGACCCCGACCCCAAAAAGGTGACTGCAGGTTTCCCGACAGTAGTCGAATGGGCTGAACGACGCGCCGACACCTGGGACGGATCCGGTTCGCTCGCAGCGTTCCCCGAATCGACTGCCTTCGCCCAACACGTTCTTTCGGAGATGGCAGGGACGTATGGTCCTTACGTGCTTGGTAATGCAGATGCTCAGGCTGCAGGCGCAAAAGCCTTTCATGTTGAAACGTACGGCGAAGATGTGAGCTATCTCAGCCGTCCTTATCCCGAGCGTTCTCGCCATATGGTGATAGAAAGGATCGCCGGTCTCGATAGTGCCGATGTAAGGACGTGGTTAGCGGATCACAATTTGACTAAAGTATTCGCCTGAACCTTTTGCATGAAAAGTTCGACTGAAAGAGGAGGACATCCAATGACACGTACTGTCGATCCCGATATGCCTACCCTGCCCCGTATGGCGCACTATGTCTTGAGAGTGTCTGATATGGCGGCCTCGATTGACTGGTATACAAAGGTGATGGGTATGGAAATTGTCCATCAGAATCCGATGATTGCCTTCATGACCTTCGACGATGAGCACCATCGAATGGCCATGGTGCAGACCGAAGTCGAAGCGGGACCCAAAGGCGCTCCGGGCCTGGACCATGTTGCTTACACATTGAATTCGCTCGAAGAACTGCTTGCCACGTACAAGCGTCTCAAAGCGCTCGATATTCTCCCTGCGTGGCCGATCAACCACGGCCTGACCACCTCGATGTATTACGCCGACCCGGACGGTAACCGGGTGGAATTCCAGGTCGAGAATTTGCCGACCAAAAACGAGCTGAATGCATTCATGCGCGGCGACACGTTTGCGGAAAATCCCATTGGTGTCGACTTCGATCCCGAAAAGCTTCTGGAACGTTACGAAAACGGGGATCCGCTGGAAGAGCTCGTCAAACAGGGGTCCGCGTGAATACGGCCAACCACACAGCCATGTTCGAGTACTTCGAACGCGGCCGTGAACGCCTGGCTGATCTTGTCGCTCCGCTGAGCGATGACGTGGAAGGTACCATCGATGAGGCGGCGAACACGTATCGAAAGATGATTCCCGATATGGCGTATGCAGATTGTCCGGATCATCCGATGGCGCCATCGCTCATCTACTGTTGCATCAACCTGGCGGTCTATCTTGCTCTTAAAGATGGAGGTGTGGACGTACACACGTTCGGTAAGGCAATGCTCGATCAGCTCGCGACGTTTCCGGCAACAGAGCGGACGGAAGGAGAGCGACCTGATTTCACGGGTCCTGGAACCCACCCGGGCGAGTTTGTCGTGGAGGTCCTCGAACCTGACGATTCGTTTGCGTGGGGATTCAACATCACGTCCTGTGCGATCTGCCATCAGTTTTCGAAGTACGACGCGATGGACCTCGTTCCATACATGTGTGCCAGCGACGATGTCGAAAGCGATAAAGCCGGCCTGGGTCTTCGGCGAGCGGGAACCATAGCGCTCGGTGCGCACCAGTGTGATTTTCGGTATCAGCCGGGTGGGGAAGCGGGACGGGTGGCTGAAACGTACCCGGACAAAATCCGGCTCGTTTAGTTACTCATACATGCAGCTGCCGGGCTCACTCTTCACGACCCACGGCGCGTAGTTGGTCGCATTCGGTTCTTTACACCCGGCGAGGTTGAGCAGCCTCACCTGGCGAAACTGCACCGGGTGAGATTCACTCTGGAGCGCAATATACCCGCTGCTGATTGCCCTCTTCTCGTGCGGGTCGGTTGCATGGGGGTTGTGATACTTCAGCACCTCGCCACCTTCAACGTGGTGCGTGATGCTCCCACCACCCATAACCACCACAACCGCGTTGACCCACTGATCCCCGTCGTAGGTTGCTGAGGCCGAGGGCAGGCAATGGTGTGGATACACTTCTCCATCGACCACAATCTCGGTGCCTGGCGTGCAGACGTTAGCGGTGGGTCTGGGTTTGCCATCGCTCAGGCCACCCAGGAACTGGGCCTCGACGGAGTTCGGAAAGTCCTGATCGATTGACATGGTTTCCGGCGCCTGTGAATGCAACATGACACCTGAGTTTCGTTCTGCCCACCCGGCCGGACCGCCCATGAGTTGCTCGCCAATAAAGCGGTACTCGATGTGCAGCGCGTAGTGGGAATAGGGTGTTTCAAAAAAGAGATGCCCAAAACGGCCTTCGAACGCCTCATAGCCGTCGTAGTTCACCGTCAGAAGACCGTCTTCCACCCTGAACGTGTCAGCGAAATTCTCCCCGGCGGGGTACCCGGTGATTTTGGCCGTCCAGCCCACGAGATCCTGGCCGTTGAACAACACCTCCCACTCACCTTCATAGATATCCTGAGCGGAAATCGGTACCAGCACACAAAAAGGCAGGATTGCTTGTACTAATTTGTAAAAAATAGACCGAATTCGGGCAAAAAACTTCGATAATTCCATGAATTGTCGCAAAATCCTCTCCAACATGGATGACCTTCAAACCGATCAGGCACTCAGTCGTTTCATCTGCCAGACCAGTGGACTGGATGAACGGCGTGCCAACCGCATTATTACCGAGGTTCTGGCGTTCTACACGGAAACGGTGAACGACTTTGTCCGGCGCCGTCACGCGGAACTCAAAAACGAGACCGACATGCGCAACGCTGACATTTTCAGGGTCATCGCGAAAGAAATCGAAACACGACCGTTCAGGGCTGAGCCTGTGAGTGAGCGTCAGGTTCGCAGGATCATCTACGGTTGATTACCGTCTCAGGGAGAAAGCAGTATGTGTGGAATCGTAGGGTATGTTGGCACGCGCAAGGCGATGCCGATACTGATGGAAGGCCTCGCCCAGCTCGAGTACCGCGGGTATGACTCTGCCGGTGTGGCGCTCAATCGAGGCGCCGGGATTGACGTCATCAAACGCTGTGGCCGGCTCCAGGAACTCAAGAAAGCGTTGCCCAAACGCAGTGCGGCGAAGTGCGGCATCGGGCATACACGCTGGGCAACACATGGTGAACCCAGTGACCTGAATGCCCATCCCCACACGGATCCCTCCGGGGAACTGGTGCTGGTACACAACGGCATCGTAGAAAACGCACGGGAATTGGCGGGATTCCTCGAAGCCAAGGGAATCGATTTTGCGACCGAGACCGACTCCGAAGTCCTGGCCGCGCTCATCGCACACGAGTATCAGGAGCTGGAGACCCCTGACCTTTTTGAGGCTGTGCAGAGTGCGCTGAATCGCGTAACCGGTGCATATGGGATCGCTGTCATGCATACGAGCGTACCTGACGAGATTGTCATCGCTCGCAACGGCAGCCCGGTTGTGCTCGGTCTCGGTGAGCACGAGATGTTCGTTGCCTCGGATGCATCAGCTTTGGTTTCGCATACCCGCCAGGTCATCTATCTGGACGATGGAGATGTCTGCCGGGTTCGCGCCCGCGAATACGAAATCGAAAACCTGCTCGACCAACATGCAGATAGACAGCCCGTGACCATCGATCTCGAATCGACGCGGTATGAGCTTGGCGAGTTCGACACGTTCACCCTGAAGGAGATCTCTGAACAACCAGACGCGATCCGGCGTGTACTAAGGGGGCGCCTTGACAAGCGTTTCAACACAGCGCACTTCGGAGGCCTTAATCTCGAACCCGCGGAAATGCTTGGTTTCAAGCGAATCAAGTTGCTGGGATGTGGCAGTGCCCTTATCGCCGGTTCGATAGGCGCGTCTCTCATAGAGCGATTGGCGCGTATACCGGCTGACGCGGAATCCGCCGCGGAATTCCGTTATCGCAATCCGATCATCGAGCGTGACACGCTCTATTTTGCAATCAGTCAATCGGGTGAAACGTACGACACGTTGAGTGCCGTGCAGGAAATCCAGCGCAAAGGCGGTACTGTTCTTGGTGTTGTCAACGTGGTGGGCAGTTCCATCGCCAGGCAATGTGGCGCGGGTGTGTACCTGCATGCGGGTCCCGAGATCGCCGTTGTATCGACAAAGACCTTCACCAGCACGGTAGTCGTTTTTGCCCTCCTCGCTCTGTACCTGGGACGCATGCGTGATCTGTCTCCCGCAGAGGGTGGCCGGATCATCGAAGCGCTGGAGAAACTGCCTGAGCAGGTTGAGGGGCTCGTTGCGAGGAAAGAGGAAGTCGCTGAAGTGGCGGAACGGTACGCCCGGTTCAGCGATGCCTACTTCGTCGGGCGTGGTGAGAGCTTTGGTCTGGCCAGGGAAGGAGCGCTGAAGCTCAAAGAAGTGTCCTACATTCACGCGGAAGCATACCCCGCATCTGAACTGAAACATGGTCCGTTGGCGCTGATCGATGAAGAAACACCAACTGTTGCAATCGTTCCTGACGACGATCTGTATGCGAAAAACATCTCGACGCTGGAGGAGATCCGCACACGAGGAGGTCCGCTTCTCGCGATTGGGCAGAGTGATGAGCTTGCCGGTTTCGTCGACGATTGCGTTGTCGTTCCACAGACACATCCCGCACTTCAGCCAATTGTCCACCTGATTCCACTGCAACTCCTGGCATATGAGTGCGCGAAGATCAGGGAGTGTGATGTGGACAAGCCAAGGAACCTGGCGAAGAGCGTGACGGTGGAATGATCGCGGCTGAAGCCGCTCCTACAGAGTCAGACAGATCTCGCTATCTCTGTAGAAGCGGCTTCAGCCGCGATCAAAAAATCTGTAACAAGCTATTCAGTTAAACGTCAAAAAGATCTATTCTCTCTGACGCACGGCGCTTTGACGCTAAAGCTATGCAACGGTCACGGAAGTGGGGGACTGATGTGGGTACGGGCATAGACACTGCGGCGGCAGCGGAGCAGGCGCAAAACCTTTGGCCTTTTCTGCTTTACGCCTTATCCGTGGTTGCACTGCTCGGTGTGATCCTCGGGGTTTCTTATTTCCTCGGTTCACGTACACAGCGTAACAAGACAACAGACCTGCCTTTCGAATCCGGCGTTGTACCTGTCGGAAGTGCCGAGGAAACACGGCTTTCCATCGAGTTTTACCTGATCGCGATGTTCTTTGTGATCTTCGATCTGGAAACCATTTTCATATTTGCCTGGGCAGTCGCCTTCTTTGAGCTCGGGTGGCAAGGCTATATAGGAGCATCCATCTTTATCGTGATCCTGCTTGTTGCGCTCATTTACGAATTGAAAACCGGGGCGCTCGACTGGGGTGTGCTGCGACGCCGCGCTCGCGGTGGCTACGCGGTGACGGACGAAAGCAGGGAGGCTGCCTGATGCGCTGGCGTTTGACCAAAGCCGAACCGGGGCACCCGATGACGGAGGTTGACAGCGCTTATCAGGAGGATGTGAGCAAGAGTGTGTTGCTTGCGAAAGTGGAAGACCTCATTGCCTGGAGCCGTTCAAACTCCATCTGGCCTTTCAACTTCGGGCTCTCCTGTTGCTACGTCGAGATGGCAACGGCATTCACATCGAGGCACGATATCTCCCGGTTTGGTTCGGAAGTGATCCGGGCGACGCCACGGCAGGCCGACCTCATTGTTGTCTCCGGAACTGTCTTCCGGAAGATGGGGCCCGTGCTGCAGCATCTTTACGATCAGCTGCTCGAACCCCGCTGGGTCATATCGATGGGCAGCTGTGCCAATTCAGGTGGAATGTACGACATCTACAGTGTTGTGCAGGGAGCAGACAAGTTTCTCCCGGTTGATGTTTATGTACCCGGGTGCCCGCCGCGCCCGGAAGCACTGCTGTATGGAATCACGCTCCTGCAGCAGGCGGTAGCCGACAATCCAAGACCTCTGAGCTGGACCGTGGATCACGACGGACGGGATGTCCATGTGACGCGTAATCCACCCAGCCAGAGGGATCTTAAAACCCCTCAGCGTATAGAAGTAACTGAGTTGGCAGAACCGACATCCGTTGGTGACGCCCCACTTTCTGACGACCTATTGCGCAGTAAGGCCAGTCGAGGAAGTTGATGAACTAAGGGTATAGATGTCAGAAGCAGTTCTTCAGCCGGCGGCCGATACGGTAGCCGGTCTGCTACAGGCTCGTCTCGGGCCTGGCTGCGTTCACCAGAATACGGTGGACGGGATACCCACTGTATGGATTCCTGAAAGTCGAATTGTCGATGCCCTGACGTATCTCAAAACCGGGATCGATCGCCCATTCAATCTGTTATTCGATCTGTCTGCCGTTGATGAACGGTTGCGGGAACATCGTGCCGGTCTGCCTCAAGCGGACTTCACTGTGTTCTACCACCTGATGTCCCTGGACCGGGATGAGGACATACGTATCAAGGTGGGGCTGTCCGGTGAGTTTCCGCATGTTGATTCGGTGACAGGCGTCTTTGCGAATGCCAACTGGTACGAGCGGGAAGCCTGGGACATGTTTGGCATCACGTTCGACGGCCATCCCAATCTCACCCGAATCCTCACGCCGCCATTATGGGAGGGGCATCCGCTGCGCAAAGAGCATCCCGCGCGCGCAACGGAAATGGACCCGTACAAGATGACGCAGGAGTTTCAGGATGCCCAGCAGGAAAGCCTGCGCTTCGATCCTGCTGAGTGGGGCATGACGGCACATGCTGCCCACACCGATTTCATGTTCCTGAATCTGGGACCAAACCATCCGAGTGTCCATGGGGTCTTCCGTATAGCGCTGCAGCTGGACGGAGAGGTCATCATCGATGCTGTTCCGGATATCGGCTACCACCACCGTGGCGCGGAGAAAATGGGGGAGCGCCAGTCCTGGCATACCTACATTCCCTACACGGACCGCATTGACTATCTCGGTGGCGTGATGAACAACCTGCCGTACGTTATGGCGGTAGAAATGATGGCTGGTATCGAGGTACCACCGCGAGCCCAGTACATCAGGATCATGCTGGCAGAGCTTTTCCGCATATCCAGTCACCTGGTTTTCTACGGCACGTTTGCCCAGGACGTTGGGCAGATGTCACCCGTTTTCTACATGTTTGCCGATCGGGAAAGGCTGTTCAGCATCATCGAGGCGATCACGGGCGGGCGGATGCATCCAAGCTGGTTCCGGATTGGTGGTGTCTGTCAGGACCTGCCCGAAGGGTGGGACACCATGGTCAGGGATTTTGTGGATTACATGCCGGCCCGCATGGATCACTACGAAAAGATGGCCATGCAGAACAGCATTCTCAAACAGCGCAGTGTCGGCGTCGGCCAGTACAGCACCGAGGAAGCGCTGGAGTGGGGGATAACCGGACCCTCTTTAAGGGCAACTGGGTGTGATTGGGATCTGCGCAGGAAGAGACCGTACGGGGGCTACGATCAGTTCGACTTCGAAATACCGGTTGCCGACGGTGGAGATGTTTACGACCGTGCGCGGGTGCGGATTGAGGAGATCCGTCAGAGCCTGAGGATCATCCGTCAGTGTGTGGACAACATGCCATCCGGGCCGTACAAGGCAACCCATCCACAGACGACACCTCCACCCAAAGAGCGCACGATGCAGGACATCGAAACGCTCATTCATCACTTTCTGAATGTGAGTTGGGGACCGGTCGTTCCACCTTCGGAATGCTGCATGATGATAGAGGCAACCAAAGGCTGGAATTCGTATTACCTGACCTCCGATGGCGGGGGAATGAGTTATCGCACACGGATACGTACCCCGAGTTTTCCGGCGCTGCAGATGATCCCCCTCATCAGTAACGGGTTCATGATTGCGGATCTCATAGCGATCATCGCAAGTATCGATTTTGTCATGGCGGACGTGGACCGATGAGCGAAGTCGAATTCATAGAGGTGCTCTCCAATGAAGAGATCGACCTGATCGAGGAAGCGGCATCGCACGTGCCTGATCGTCCGTCGGCAGCCATTGAAGCTTTGCAGATTGTGCAGGAGAAACGCGGCTGGATTTCTGATCAAAGTATCGGCGCCATCGCACGCCTGCTGGGTATGTCCGCGGCTGAACTGGACAGTATCGCGACATTTTACAACCTGATCTTCCGCCAACCCGTGGGTCGGCATGTGGTCATGGTCTGTGACAGCGTGAGTTGTTATGTCATGGGCTGTGACAACTTGCGGGTCGCGGTCGAAGATTCGATTGGCGTGAAGCCTGGTGAAACCACGGCGGATGACCGTTTTACACTCCTGCCGATCGTTTGTCTCGGAGCCTGCGACAGAGCCCCGGCAATGATGATCGATGATCAACTCTTCGGCCCGGTGAAAGCAGATGACCTGCCCGGAATCCTGGAGCAGTTCGAATGAGTGTTGAGCTGAAACCGCTGACCGGCAGGATCGACGACGTGGGTGGCCTTGTCAGCCTTGAAGCCTATCGTGAGGCCGGTGGGTACGAAGCTGCACGCCGGGCTCTCACAGAAATGACACCCGGCGAAGTCCAGGAAATCGTCAAGGAGGCGAACCTGAGAGGTCGGGGTGGTGCCGGATTTCCAACAGGGGTGAAATGGAGTTTCGTTCCGGACGTTGAAGGCCGTAAATACCTCGTCTGCAACGGCGATGAGATGGAGCCGGGGACGTTCAAAGACAGGTACCTGCTCGAATACGATCCTCATCTTCTCGTTGAAGGCATGCTGATCGCGTCTTACGCAATCGGTGCCGATCAGGCTTATGTTTTTTTGAGAGGTGAGTACCACGAGCCGTACCGACAGCTCGATGCGGCCATCAGGGCGGCCCGCGAAGCGGGTCTCCTCGGTGACGGCATATTCGGTACCAGCTATGCCCTGTCGCTGGACATTCATCGTTCGGGAGGTCGCTACATTTGTGGTGAAGAAACGGCGCTCCTGAACGCCCTTGAAGGTAAACGCGCCAACCCTCGTACCAAACCACCGTTTCCTCCTGCCAGTGGTGCGTGGGGAAGACCGACAATCGTCAACAACATCGAAACGCTCTGCAACGTGCCGGGAATCTTAAGCCACGGAGCAGAGTGGTATCAGGACCTGGGTATTGGCGAGGACTCCGGTACGAAGCTCTATGGGGTCTCCGGAAGGGTCAACAATCCCGGCCTCTGGGAGCTGCCGATCGGAACGACAATCCGCGAGATCATCGAGGTCCATGCCGGTGGGATGATGGAGGGTTACCGGCTGCGCGGGATTCTTCCGGGTGGGGCGTCCACCGATTTCCTCGTTGAAGAACACCTCGATCTGCCCATGGACTATGGCTCCATACAGGCCGCGGGGTCGAGGATGGGAACGGGCACCATGATCCTGATGGATGATTCGGTCTGCCCGGTTGGCATATCGCTCAATCTGCAGCACTTTTTTGCGCAGGAATCGTGTGGTTTCTGCACGCCCTGCAGGGAGGGTCTGCCCTGGCTCGAACAGGTGCTGGCTGACATCGAAGCTGGTCGGGGTGAACCGGGGGATCTTGAACTTCTGGACAAAAACGCGGCGTTTATAGGCGCCCCTGGCAATACGTTCTGTCTGCATGCAACAGGTGCCATCGAGCCGCTGCAGAGCGCCCTCAAATATTTCCGCGAGGACTTTGAAGAACATCTGGCCACAGGTCGGTGCAAGTACCGGGATGTCATGCCAGTACAGGAAAGTGCGGGATGAGCGAAGAAACCAACAACACAGTTAATGTCTGGATAGACGGGAATACCTACGAGGCCACACCCGGTGAGAACCTCTTACAGGCAGTCCTCGATCAGAAGCTCGACCTTCCATACTTCTGCTGGCACCCCTCGCTGGGTTCGGTTGGTGCGTGTCGGCAATGCGCAGTCATGGTTTACGCGGATGAAGAAGATGAGCGTGGAAGGCTGACGATGGCCTGTATGACACCTGTGACCGAGGGTTTACGGGTGTCAGTGGAGGCGGCTCATGCTGCTGAATTCAGAGAGTCCGTGATCGAGTGGCTGATGGAAAACCATCCCCATGATTGCCCGGTCTGCGAAGAAGGTGGCGAATGCCACCTGCAGGACATGACGGTCATGACCGGCCACTCAGCACGCCGCTATCGCGGCAACAAACGCACATTTAACAACCAGTACCTGGGACCCTTCATCAACCATGAGATGAATCGATGCATTACCTGTTACCGGTGTGTCCGCTATTACCGGGATTATGCGGGTGGCACGGACCTGCAGGCGTTCGGATCCCGGGCGCGCATGTACTTCGGGCGCGAGCAGGACGGCGTGCTTGAAAACCCGTTTGCAGGCAACCTCGTGGAAGTGTGTCCAACGGGTGTGTTCACCGACAAACCATTCTCGAGTTCCTACACCCGCAAGTGGGATCTTCGTTCAGCTCCCGGGATCTGTATGGGTTGCTCGGTTGGCTGCAACACTTTTCCGGCAGAGCGTTACGGCCGGCTGAAACGAATCACCAATCGATACCACGGGGAGATCAACGGTTACTTTCTGTGTGATCGTGGGCGGTTCGGCAGTGGATTTGTCAATGAGGAAACGCGGATCCGCCATCCAGGCAGACGGGCTGAAGACGGTGTATTTGAGATGGTAGCCGTTGATGAATCTCTCCAGGAAATATCCAGCCTTCTGTCCGCTGGCGGCGTACTGGGAATCGGCTCTCCGCGTGCGAGTCTCGAAAGCAATTTTGCACTACGAGAGCTCGTTGGAGTGGACAACTTCTCCTGCGGTCTGGGTGCCGGTGAGGCGCGAGCCACTTTGAGAACGCTCGAGGTGTATGACGCCGGGGCCGGACAGATAGCCAGTCTCAGCGACGTCGAACAAGCGGATGCTGTGCTGGTTCTGGGAGAGGACGTGTTGAATACAGCGCCCCGGGCTGCACTCAGCATCCGCCAGGCAGTGCGAAATGAAGCGCTGCAGATGGCCGAAGATGCCGGGATCCCGACGTGGCAGGCAGCCGGGGTAAAAGATCATGCACAGGGACACAAGAATCCACTCTTCCTCGTCACAAATCTGCCAACGGGATTGGATGATATCTCGCGAGGGTGTCTGCAGGGTGATAGCCATCGGATCGCAGCGATCGGACATACGATTGCCCACGGGATTGATGAGCGGTTTCCGGATGGGGGAATTGATGATGCCTTGATTGAAGATGTCGTAAATACGCTTACCAGCGCGGAGCGTCCTCTCATCGTTTCAGGCACGAGTCAGGAGAGTGCAGCGATTGTTGAGGCTGCCGGTCACATTACAGCCGCCCTTTCCGCGTGCGACAAAGCGCCATCGTTGTTGCTCTCCGGGATGGAGGTCAATTCATACGGAGCTGCTCTGCTGGGTGGTTGTGATGTCGATGTGGCGCTGGGGCGTGCTGCGGAAGGTAAGGTCAAAACTCTGGTTGTCCTCGAGAACGATCTGTTCCGGCGCGCGGAACCGGCGCTTGTGGAACAGGCTCTGGAAGCAATTGAGAACCTCATAGTCATCGACGTCATTGATGGTGCAACCGCAGACCGCGCGGACTGGGTAATGCCAGCCGCCAGTTTCGCGGAATCAACAGGCACGTTCGTCAATTATGAGACGAGAGCGCAACGGTCTTACGAGGTATTTCTGCCCGCTGATGAGATCCGTCCCGCCTGGGAGTGGCTCGCGGCCTTCGGCCGCATGAAGTGGGAGACAGTCGATGATGTTAGCGCCGCAATTGCAGGATTGCCGCAGTTTGCAGCGGTGAGTGAGGTAGCGCCATCAGCGGACTACCGGACAACTGCACATATGAAAGTCCCGCGTCAGCCGCACAGGGCAAGCGGCCGGACAGCGATGACCGCCGATGTCAGTGTGCACGAACCCAAGACGGCTATTGATGAAGACACGCCGTTGTCGTTTTCAATGGAAGGATATAACCGTAACCAACCCGGCGGTCTCGTGCCGTATGTCTGGTCACCTGGCTGGAACTCCAATCAGTCGGTATTCAAGTTCCAGCAGGAGGTTGCGGGTCCGTTGACCGGGGGAGACCCGGGCGTGCGCCTGGTTGAACCCGCGGGAAAAAACACGGATCCAGTTTACGACGTTCAACCTGTGCAGTCGGAAGCCGCCGGGATCCGGCTGTTCCCCGCGTTCTCCGTTTTTGCCAGCGATGAGCTTGCGGTGCGTTCACCGGCAGTTCGCGAACGAGCGGGTTATGCGTCTGTCGTGCTGAGTGCGGCGGATGCGGAGGTGCTGGGGGTCAGCAGCGGAGACGGCGTGCGGTGCGATGTTCTGGACGTTGCGCTTGAAGTTGAGATTGAAGATGGCGTCAGCCAGGGATGTGCGTACGTCAAATGGGGTGGTGAGGGAGTCAACAGGAGACTCCCTGCTGACAGCGTGGAACTGCGCCACGATCCCGGGTATCAGAAACCCGTGCCGACAGTGATAGCGAGGGGTTAGCGTGGAAGTAGCGTTCATCATGATCCTCCCGGTGCTCCTCGGCGCAGTGCTGGGGGCCGCCATGTTGATCTGGTGGGAACGGCGCCTCCTCGGATTCTGGCAGGACCGGCCCGGACCGAACCGCGTCGGACCTTTCGGTTTGCTGCAGATTGTTGCGGATGTCATCAAGCTCTTCACCAAGGACGACTGGGTACCGCCGTTTTCGGACCGGGTCATCTTCACGTTGGCCCCAACGGCGATTGTCGCGGGGATGCTGATGGGTTTTGCGGTTGTGCCGTTTGGTCCGGGACTTGCCATCATCGACCTCAACATCGGGGTACTTTTCTTCCTGGCGATGACTTCCCTTGCGGTGTATGGCGTTCTGTTAGGGGGACTTGCCAGCAACAACAAATACTCGCTGCTCGGGGGATTGCGCAGCGCAGCCCAGATGGTGACCTATGAGGTCTTTATGGGGCTGTCGATCATGGGGGTCGTCATTCTGACCGGTTCGTTCAACCTGAGCGAAATTGTGCGGGCCCAGGAGGAAACGTGGTTTGTGATCCCGCAGGTACTCGGGTTTGCCGTCTTTGTCATTGCCGGTATCGCAGAGGCGCACCGGCTCCCGTTTGACCTGCCGGAAGCTGAGCATGAACTGACCGCCGGATTTCACACCGAATACAGCGCTATGAAATTCGGGCTCATTATGGTGGGTGAGTATCTGTCTGTGATCCTGACGTCCGCCATGACGGTCACGCTGTTCCTGGGGGGTTGGCTGGGGCCGGATTTTCTGCCGCCAATCGTCTGGTTCAGCATCAAGACGGGACTATTCATCTGTTTCTTCGTCCTGTTGCGGGCTTCGATCCCGCGACCACGCTACGACCAGTTGATGTCCCTTGGGTGGAAGATCCTGTTGCCGATCACACTGATTAATCTGCTTGCCACAGGGGCGATTGTTCTGTCGATGGAGGGTGCGGCGTGAGGGCTCTGTTCAGCCAGTTCAGAACTCTCTGGACGGTGTTCATTCATCTTTTTCAGCGTAACGAGACTGTCCAGTACCCGGATGAGATGCCTTACATGGCGCCCCGTTACCGGGGAAGGATTGTGCTGACGCGAGATCCCGACGGAGAAGAGAGGTGTGTTGCCTGCAACCTCTGTGCTGTGGCGTGTCCGGTTGACTGTATTGCGCTGCAGAAGACTGAATTGCCGGATGGTCGCTGGTACCCGGAGTTTTTCCGCATCAATTTTTCGCGCTGCATCATGTGTGGCATGTGCGAAGAAGCCTGCCCGACCTACGCAATTCAGTTGACGCCGGACTTTGAGCTTGCCGAGTACGAGCGCCACAACATGGTTTACGAAAAGGAACATCTTCTGATCAGCGGGCCGGGGAAGTACCCCGACTACAGCTTCTGGCAAGTGGCAGGCAAGGCGATATCGGGAAAAGACAAAGGTGAGGCTCAAAAAGAAGACCCGCCGGTGGAGGTGAGAAGCCTCCTGCCCTGAAGGAAATAAAGAGAGAAAGGCAAGAGAAGAAAGGGAAGAGAGAAGGGAAGTTATGGAAGTTGTTCTGTTTTACATCGCTGCATCCGTATCGGTCGTTTCGACGATTCTGGTGATTTCACGCAGCAATGCTTCTCATGCGCTTGTTTATCTGATCGTGTCTCTGCTTGCTGTTGCGGTTGTCTTCTATCTGATGGGCGCGCCTTTCGCTGCGGCGCTGGAAGTCGTGATTTACGCGGGTGCCATTATGGTGCTCTTTCTCTTTGTCGTGATGATGCTGAACCTGGGTCCATCATCGACGGCAGCGGAGCGGGCGTGGCTCAGCCCGGGCATGTGGATTGGGCCTGCCATCCTGACGTTTATCCTGTTCCTGGTGATGCTCTGGGTGCTTATCGGTATACCCGATTCAACCTCGGGTGTCGCTGTGACACCTAAACAGGTGGGTGAACGTTTATTCGGTTCCTACCTCCTGGCCGTGGAACTGGCGTCAATACTGTTGCTTGCGGCTCTGGTGGGCGCGTACCACCTGGGGCGCAGGTATATGCGCGCCCGGCGGGAGGAGATCGGCTGATGATGACGGCAGCGGAAATACCTCTTGAACACGTGCTTGTACTTGCAGTCCTGCTGTTTCTCATCGGACTCACAGGCGTCCTGGTCCGTCGGAATGTGATTTTTCTTCTCATGTCTCTCGAGATCATGATGAATGCGTGTGGTCTTGCGTTTGTAGCTGCGGGCGCGCGCTGGGCTGATCCGGACGGGCAGATCATGTACATGCTGGTGCTGTCTCTGGCGGCTGCGGAAGTGGCTGTCGGCCTGGGTCTGGTTCTGCAACTTGAACGGCGCATGCGGCATCTCGACATCGATGCCGCCAGCGAGTTGTCGGGATAAGCGCGTGGATCTGCTCTGGCTTATCCCCACGTTACCCCTGGTTGGATTCCTGATCCTGCTGGTCACGGAGGGCCGGCTGCCGAACATGGCGGTCGCGGTTGTGGGAGCCGGTTCGGTTGGCCTCTCTGCGCTGGTCGCCCTGATTGCGGGGATCGAGTTCCTGGAGCAGGGGAGCGCACCGTTCAGCCAGGTACTCTGGCAGTGGATGAACGTGGGTGGTTTCACGCCGAATATCACGCTCTATCTGGATGGCCTGTCGCTGGTCATGACAGGGGTGATAACGGGGGTCGGATTCCTGATTCATGTCTACGCCACGGGTTATATGTGGGAAGAAGGAGGCTACAGCCGCTTCTTTTCGTACATGAACCTGTTTGTGTTCGCGATGCTGATGCTTGTGCTTGGCGACAACCTGTTGGTGCTGTATCTCGGCTGGGAAGGAGTTGGTTTATGCAGTTACCTCCTCATTGGTTTTTTCCATGACGACCCTGAAAACGGATACGCCGCCCGCAAAGCGTTTGTAGTGACGCGGGTTGGGGATACGGCTATGGCGCTTGGTCTTTTTCTGCTCTTTCGCGAACTCGGCACGCTGGAGATTCAGTCGATCCTGACA
Source organism: Pseudomonadales bacterium (assembly GCA_028277965.1). Taxonomy (GTDB): domain Bacteria; phylum Pseudomonadota; class Gammaproteobacteria; order Pseudomonadales; family Azotimanducaceae; genus UBA4421. The sequence goes on along the minus strand of JANQFF010000193.1, from coordinate 5,272 downwards.
GGTGCGAACAGTGTATGGGCTGAAGGGTCAATGTTGTGTACGGCGATTGCGCTGCTTCTTCTCGGTGGGGCAGTTGGAAAGTCGGCACAGATTCCGCTGCAGACCTGGTTGCCTGATGCGATGGCCGGACCAACACCGGTGAGTGCTCTGATCCATGCAGCAACCATGGTGACCGCAGGGGTGTATCTGATCGCCCGTATGCACGATCTCTTCCTGCTGTCACCTGCGGCGCAACTTGCGGTGGCGATTGTTGGTGTTGCAACGCTGTTCATTTCTTCGTTCACAGCGCTCGTGCAAACCGATATCAAACGCATACTCGCGTTTTCGACCATGAGCCAGATCGGCTACATGTTCATGGCGCTGGGTGTCGGGGCCTGGTCTGCAGCGATCTTTCACCTGATGACACATGCGTTTTTCAAAGCGCTGCTATTCCTGGCAGCAGGGTCGGTGATCTTGGCGCTGCATCACGAGCAGAACATATTCAAGATGGGCGGTTTGTGGCGGAAGCTCCCGGTGCCGTTCTGGAGCATGGTGATCGGATCGGCAGCGCTTGCAGCGCTGCCACTTACTTCCGGCTTCTACAGCAAAGACGCCATCCTTCTGACCGCCTGGGACTCAGCCACGGGTGGTGTCTGGTTCTGGACGCTGGCTGCAGTCGCGGCTTTCATGACAACGCTCTACAGCGCGCGGCTGATCTTTGTCGTCTTTTTTGGCGACATGCAGAAAGAACCTCACGATCCTTCGAAGATCAACATGTGGGGTGTCCTGGTTGTCTTGAGTGTGTTGTCGATAGCGGGCGGATGGTTTGGCCTGGTGCCTGTCGGTTCCGTTCTGCCCGACGGGGGCCTGGAAGCAGAACATACCGGCTCGATTGTCTGGATCACGGCTGCTGTGCCAATAATGGGCCTTCTCGTGGGCTATCTTGTTTTTGGTCGTGGTCTCATCGACCTCGATAAGCTGTCCGATCGATCATGGGCCCGAAGTCTGTCGCGGTTCTGGTTTGGCGGGTGGGGTTTCGACACCTTCTACGAAGCAGTGCTGGTTAAACCCTTCGTGAGCATCGCAAACGCCAACAAAAGCGACATCGTCGACGCCTTCTATCGTGGTGTCGTTACAACCGCGCAAGTGCTGCATCGCCTCAGCACGCGCAGCCAGACAGGCAGTTTGCGCTGGTACGCAGCTAACATGGGTGCAGGGCTTCTTGTTGTGCTGATCCTGGTGATCATCGCATGAACGGTTGGGATCTCATCCTTGTCCTGCTCGCTGCTGGTGGAGTGGCGTGGCTGGCTGAAAGATTCAACGTCAATGCTCCGCGGTGGATATCACTGGTTGTGTTGATCGTTGCTACTTTTCTTGTCGCCGGTATGTGGCTTGGCGGTGCTGACGCCAGCGGGTTGTACGATCAGGTCGAGATGGCGTGGATACCGCGTTTTGGCATCAGTGTCCTTCTATATATGGATGGCCTGAGCCTGATGCTGGTAGGCCTGACCGTCCTGCTTGGCGTTGTTGCGGTTGTCGCATCATGGTCCGAGATAAAGGAGCGCCATGGATTCTTCCAGGCGAACCTGCTGTGGACACTGGCAGGTGTTGTTGGCGTGTTTACGGCGATGGATCTGTTCCTGTTCTTTGTCTTCTGGGAAGTGATGCTGGTACCGATGTACTTCCTCATAGCCATCTGGGGACACGAGAACCGCGGGTATGCCGCGATGAAGTTTTTCCTCTTCACGCAGGTGAGTGGTCTGCTGCTGCTATTGGCGATTCTGACCCTCGTTTACGTGCACTATATGGGTTCGGGTGTCATCACGTTCAGCTACCGCGATCTGCTCGGAACGCAGATGGACGGGACGCTTGCGTTCTATCTCATGCTTGGCTTTTTTGTGGCGTTTGTCGTCAAGTTGCCTGGCGTGCCGCTGCATACCTGGCTGCCGGATGCGCACACTCAGGCGCCGACCGCGGGGAGTGTCATTCTTGCCGGCATTCTCCTCAAGACGGGCGCATACGGTCTCATACGTTTTGTTGTGCCGCTCTTTCCCGAAGCTGCCCTCGAGTTCCGCTGGCCAGCAATGCTGCTCGGTGCCATCAGTGTCGTCTACGGTGGATACATGGCGTACAGCCAGTCGGACTTCAAGCGCCTGGTCGCCTATTCGAGTATCAGCCACATGGGATTTGTCCTGCTCGGGGTCTTCGCATGGAACATGCTGGCATTGCAGGGTGCGGTTGTGCAGATGATTGCCCATGGCTTCTCATCGGCCGCGCTCTTCATGCTGGCCGGTGCCCTGCAGCAGCGGCTGCATACGCGCGAGATGGGTGAGATGGGAGGCCTCTGGCAGCGTGCACCCAGGATGGGCGTTGTCGCGCTCTTCTTCGTTGTTGCGTCTCTCGGGATGCCTGGGCTTGGAACCTTTGTTGGTGAGTTCCTGGTTCTCCTTGGCGCGTTCCAGGTGGATATCGTTCTGACCGCGGTCGCAGCGATCGGCATCATCGTGGCGGCTGTCTACTCGCTGTCCCTGATGCAGCGTTCGTTCCAGGGCGGGGTGAGCCCAAATACCGAAGGTATATCTGATTTCGGTGCCCGGGAACTCAGTGTCATGGTTCTGATGGCGCTCGCGCTGGTTGCGCTTGGCGTTTACCCGGCACCCGTTCTAGAGCTGTCGGAACCCGTGGTGACGGGCCTTGGAGTGAACCCGTGACCGTCGGTGACCTCTGGGTGCTTGCGCCATACGTCATTGTGACGGCAGGGAAACTTGTGCACCTGCTCGCGGTGTCATTCTGGCGCACCCCGGGGGTGTCACTCTGGACAGCCGTGGCTGTGCTTGTCGCCGGTGTCGTGGGGCTTGCGGTAGAGGCACCTGAGCCGTCTGAGATTCTCACGGGGTTCATGGTCGTTGACGGGCTCACGACGTTTTTCAACGGCCTTGCCCTGGTTGCGGCCCTTGCAACCGCAGTTTTCGCCAGGACTTATCTCGCGGGTCGATCGGGCGAGGCTGAGGAGTTTTACATCCTCCTGGTGGTTGCCACCCTCGGGGCCATGACAATGGGGGCAGCGAATCACTTTGCGGCGCTCCTGCTGGGACTCGAGATATTGTCGGTCTCGCTCTATGTTCTTATTGGTTATCCGGAGGAGGGCCATCCACCTCTCGAGGCGGCGCTCAAGTACCTTGTCCTGTCCGGGGTGGCATCGACGACAATGCTATTCGGGATAGCGCTCGTGTATATGGAGCTTGGCACCCTGCGGTTCGATGCAATTGGTGATCCGGCCGGGTGGAGCGCCATCACTGTTCTCGGTCACGCGATGATGATTGCAGGTATTGCCTTCAAGCTGTCCCTGGCGCCGTTCCACATGTGGACACCGGATGTCTACCAGGGTGCACCTGCGCCAGTGACGGGTTATCTCGCTACGGTCTCTAAAGGGGCGATGGTCATTGTCATCACGCGCTACGCTGTGAGTACGGATCTTTTCAGTTCCGACTCGGCGTTCAACATTCTTCTCGTGTTGGCAGTGCTGTCGATGATTGGCGGCAACGTGCTCGCCCTCCTGCAGACCAATATCAAACGGTTGCTTGCATATTCGTCTATCGCCCACGTGGGGTATTTGATGATTGCGCTTGCGGCGCTGGCCCGGATCGCAAGTCCGGATGTGGCTGTGGAAACTGTGTTGATGTACCTGGCTGCTTATTTTGCAATGTCACTGGCGGCGTTTGGTGCCGTCAGCATATTGTCCTCGTCTGAAGCATCGCGGGATGCGGATCATATTGACGACCTCGAAGGTCTTTTCTGGCGCCAGCCACTTGCTTCTGTGGTTCTGACCGTTTCGATGCTCGCGCTTGCAGGCATTCCGCTCACAATGGGGTTTATGGCCAAGTTCTATGTGATCACCACCGGTGTTGAGGGCGCTCTGTGGCTCCTTGTTTGGTCACTTGTCATTGGCAGCGCAATCGCCATCTACTACTACTTGCGGGTTGTTATCGTTATGACGCGGCCTGCCAAAGAGATGGTGTATCCGCAAAACGATGCGGCGTCTCTGGAGTTGACCGCACTTACAGCTTTAGGGGTGACCATTATGGTGTTCGGGATCTATCCGACACCCCTGATCACGCTCGTTCGGACCTTGTTGGGGTTGGCCTGATGATTCCGGCCACACTTGGAGGAACGAAACAATCCGGCGATGCCGGCACTGAAAGGAGCAGTTAAATGATCAAATCTGTGAAAGTTCAGGACTACATGCTCAAGCGTCCGGTTGTAGTCAGTCCGGAAACGGAGTTGTTCGAGGCAATACACAAGATCCTCGTGAACCGTATATCCGGGGTAACGGTCGTGGACGAGATGAAACGTCCGATAGGGATGTTGTCGGAACTCGATGCACTGCGCGCGATACTGTCGGCGACGTACTACCAGGAAGAAGTGGGAACCCACCTGGTCTCCGACCACATGACAGAAGGTGTGGAAACCCTGACCCCGAATGAAGACATCATCGATGTGGCGATGTCGATGCTCGATCACAAACACCGTCGGCGCCCCGTCATCGACAGCCACGGGTATATGATCGGTCAGCTCACCTGCAGACAACTGCTGAAAGGTATGAAAGATATGGACATGCCTGAAGACCGCAGCGAGCGCTGACGAGGCGACTGGTACAAGAGACTGATAAATGAATGCTCTTAAGCCCTGATCGTTTATAACGCTTTCTTCTTTGCCACTCCCATACAGTGGACTGAGAATGAAGGGAAGCCTCCTGGGGGAACTCTATGAAGCTGGTTCATGAGGTACTCAAAACGAAGGACGGCAGTATCTGGTCCATAACTCCCGCCGATTCGGTCTACAACGCCATTGCCTCAATGGCGGAGCATGAGGTGGGTGCCCTGCTTGTAGTCGACAGTCCCGGTGCACATTCCCGCTCGGTTGACCAGTTGGTGGGGATCATCTCGGAACGGGACTACGCCAGAAAAGTCATCCTTAAAGACAAACTCTCCAAAGAAATTGCGGTGCAGGAGATCATGACGCATGACGTCATCCACGTGGACTCCCATAGCCGTATCGAAGACTGTGTGCGGCTGATGCGCGAGCATCACGTGCGCCATCTGCCGGTGATCGACGATGGTGAAATCTCCGGCATGTTGTCGTTGCGTGATCTTTTTGCCGCGATCATCGAAGACCAGGCGACGACAATCGAAAACCTGGAGCATTACATCCGGGGGGAAGTGTAGAAATCGCGGCTAAAGCCGCTCCTACAGAGGTAGTGAGATCTATCTATCTCTGTAGGAGCGGCTTTAGC
>JANQFF010000177.1 GCA_028277965.1 Pseudomonadales bacterium | reverse complement strand
CGTCTGGCGGACGTGAGGTTCTCCTGGGCGGCCCGGATCCCAAGGTTTGTTGCCAGAGCGGTGTCGACCCATTCCTGTTCCACCATCGGATTCGGGTTGACGATGGGCAGTTTGTCCGAGAGCCGGTCGATGCGCTCGTAGTACTCACCGCTGAGCGTGGTCAGGGTTTCGAAAAAGATATCGTGATCGCCGTCTGCCTGGATGCGACGGACAACTGCGGCATCGTAGGCCGCCTGGGATTCCAGAACGTCGGTGATCGCAACAAGACCAACATCGAATCGTTGTTGGACCTGTTCCAGCTGGCGTTTGACGGCAGCTTCTTCTGCGAGGGTTGTGTCGAGAAGGTCCTGGGCTCTGAGCACATTCAGGTAAGCCTGCACAACGCGCACGATGAGTTCCTGTTCCGTGCCCGCCAGGTCGTGCCCGGCTGCACGGACACTGGATTTGGCGCTACCAACGCCAAACCAGGTTGACATGTTCAGGATGGGCGCCCTGAGTTGTGCGTTCCAGCCGTGATTGTTGAAGTTCTGGTCCGGAACCTCGACGCCGAACAGTGGATTCAGGGGATCGTTGCTCACGCTGGAACCCGGAAACTCCCGCTCTGTCCAGCTGGAGTCCGCACTGGCGTTTAGAGATGGCAACAATCCAGAGCGTGCCTGGGGGACAGCCTCGCGCGTTGCATCGTATCCCGCCCGGGCGGCGCCCAGGATAGCGTCGCTGGTCCGGGCGGCAGCATAGACGTCCATCAGGTTGGTCGCGTGGGCTGGACCTGCCAGCAGGGCGGTAACCAGAGCTGGGGCAAGGATGTGTTTCAACGCGTACTTCATTGTTTGTCTTTTTGTCTGCCTGTTCGAGCGGCTTTCTTGGCTCATCATGGCCGGTTGCGTAGTCTACAACAGGGTATTGAGAAAAGTCGTAGTGTGCGACGAAAGAGTTCTATTTGTGGGCAATCGGTACCAATGAGTGTGAAACAGGTCCGATATCGTCCTACACGGGTGACTTGGCCGCTGGAAGGGGGTTATATTGCGATTGTTCATGTAGGAGCGGCATAAGCTGCGATTCTCCCAGAACGAAAGGTCTCAGTAAGTTGTCAGAAAAGCGTCCTGAAACAACAGCCGATATCGTATCTCGCTCCCGTCCGCTGACAGGGGCGGAGCTCGCACGTAAACGCCGTCGCGAGAGCCGGTATAGCGTCGATCTGGCCGGGCACATGGCAGAATGTGATGCGAACTACCACCGCCTGCTGCAACTGTTCCCAGGATTGCGTGATCAGAGTGAGATGAATATCGCTCTGCATCTGACCGGGCATGACTCAGTGGTCCATTTCGAAGTTGTCGAGAAGGGGCCCTATACGACGCTTCTGTCGATTGCTGTCAAAGCCGAGGGTGAGTGGATGGCGCTGGCGGCCGCTCCTGAGATGACAGTACGGGTCTATCACGATGCGCGCAGTGCTGAGGTCGTGAGTTACCACAAGCAAAACCGCTTTCACGGTGTGTACGAATACCCGAACAACCGTATGCGCCAGCGCGATGAAAAAACGCAGCTCAACCGGTTCCTTGGAGAATTTCTGACGTTGTGCCTCGAGCGCGGCGCGAGCCCCCATCCCATTGATTTCTGATCGCGCGAATTGACCATCTCAGTGTTGCAGATTTCCGACTGTCATCTGGTGGCAGACGGCAGCCTCATTGGTGTCGACACCGAAGAATCTCTCAAGGCTGTCCTCGATCAGGCGCTTGAAAGTTTCGAACCCGATGCGCTGGTTGCAACGGGTGACCTCGCCCACGACCCTTACCCCCAGGTTTACGAACGGTTTCTGAACGTCCTCCAGACTGCCTACAGTGGCCCCACGCTCTGCCTGCCGGGAAACCATGATGTTCTGGATTCGATGGTTGCAGCGGGATTACCCCTCGAGACACTGGAGCTTGGCAACTGGGCATTGATACCTCTGGATTCCCATGAGGATGAGAAGACACCGGCAAGCGTGAGAGAAAGCGACAGACAGGATTTTGCCCAGGCCGCCCAGGCGTGTCGTGCTCCTAACCTTCTTGCGTTTACCCACCACCCGATGGTTGAGGTGAATTGTCCGTGGCTGGACAGAGATATGATCCAAAACGGCTCTGAACTGGTATCATGGCTATCCGAATGCAGTGCTGCCGATAACGGTGAAGCGAGGCTGCGAGGTGTCGCGTTCGGTCACGCCCATCAAATTGTCGAAGCTACTTGTGGGTCGCTCCCTGTCTGGGGTGCGCCCTCAACCTGTTTTCAGTTCCTGCCGGAAAGTCAGGCGTTTGCTGTGGACACGCTGCCTCCGGGGGCGCGGCGGCTGGATCTGGATGATGATGGTTCGATCATGACCAGGGTCGTTCGCGCGGATTACGACATCGTCGTAACACGCGGACAGGGGCCCGGATCGTGAACGTTCAACTCTACCCCTAAATAGGGAGGTAAAAACTAACCCCAATGGCAGAGAAAGCTTATTCTGCTGAATCGCTACAGGTGTTGTCGGGCCTGGAGCCGGTTCGCCGCCGACCAGGCATGTATACCGACACAACACGTCCCAATCACCTTGTCCAGGAAGTGGTGGACAACAGCGTCGACGAAGCGATATCCGGGTACTGCCGGGAAATCGAGGTCACGTTGTTCAAAGACGGTTCGATCGAAGTTATCGACGATGGCCGTGGCATGCCGGTCGATATCCACCCCCAACACAAGGTTTCCGGTGTTGAACTGATCCTCACCCGGCTGCATGCCGGTGGAAAATTCGACGATCAGAACTACAACTTTTCTGGTGGTCTGCACGGCGTCGGTGTATCGGTTGTGAACGCCCTGTCCGAATGGCTCGAGGTTGAGGTCAAACGTGACGGAAAAATCCATCAGCAGCGTTACGCCAGAGGTAAACCCAAGGGAAAACTGAAATCCGCGGGAACGGTCGGCAAGCGCAACACGGGCACGCGGATCCACTTCATGCCGGAGGCGTCGTACTTCGACTCGCCGAATGTGGCCGTTGCCAGGTTACGCCATTTGTTGCGGGCAAAAGCGGTCCTGTGCCCGGGTCTCAAGGTTAATCTTGCGATTGAGGGCAAACCGGCTGAGAACGAGACCTGGCACTATGAGGACGGCTTGCGCGGCTACCTCGACAACGCGCTCTCGGGTGCCGAAGCGGTCCCGGCCGAAACCATGCTCTTCTCGGCACAAGGCAATGCGGAAGCGGTCGACTACGCGGTCAAATGGGTGGTGGACGGTGGTGAACTGATCACTGAATCGTACGTCAACCTGATCCCAACCCCCCAGGGAGGGACACACGTCAATGGGCTCAGGTCGGGTCTGACCGATGCGCTGAAAGAGTTCTGTGAATTCAGGGATCTTCTGCCCCGGGGTGTGAAGCTGACAGGGGATGATGTCTGGGAACAGTGCAGCTTCGTGCTGTCCGCGAAAATGTCAGACCCGCAGTTTGCAGGGCAGACGAAAGAAAAGCTGTCATCACGGCAGTCCGCGGCTTTCATATCCGGGGTTGCCAAAGACGCGTTCAGTCTGTGGCTGAACGAGCATCCTGGTGACGGTGAACGGATTGCTGAACTCGCGATCTCCAATGCCCAACGGCGGGTGCAGGCAGCCAAGAAAGTAGCCCGTAAGAAAGTGACCGCGGGGCCGGCATTGCCCGGCAAACTGGCGGACTGTTCCGGGCAGGATGCCGACCGGGCGGAACTCTTCCTGGTGGAAGGGGATTCTGCGGGCGGTTCAGCCAAACAGGCGCGCGACCGCGAGTTCCAGGCGGTTCTGCCGCTCCGTGGCAAGATCCTCAACACCTGGGAAGTGGATTCGAGCCAGGTGCTCGGCTCCCAGGAAGTGCACGACATAGCTGTCGCGCTGGGTGTGGACCCGGGTTCCAGCAACCTCGACGGTCTTCGTTACGACAAGGTCTGCATCCTCGCGGATGCGGATTCGGATGGCCTGCACATCGCCACACTCCTGTGTGCCTTGTTCGTCAGGCACTTCCACGCCCTGGTGGATGCGGGTCATGTTTACGTGGCCATGCCGCCGCTGTATCGAATTGACCTCGGCAAAGAGGTGTTCTACGCCCTCGATGAAGCGGAAAAAGAGGGGGTGCTCGACCGCATTGCTGCGGAGAAAAAACGTGGCACACCGGTGGTACAGCGCTTCAAAGGTCTGGGTGAGATGAATCCCATGCAGTTGCGGGAAACAACCATGGACCCGGATACCCGGCGGCTTGTGCAACTCGCGCTCGAAGGCACCAAAAAGACGGAAGAGACCATGGACATGCTGCTCGCCAAGAAGCGGGCACCGGATCGCCGCAACTGGCTCGAGAAGAAGGGTGACCAGGCCCAGATTGCTTAACCAAAACTAATAACAATGGGGTCAGACCCCAATGTTATTAGTTTCTAATTGAGACTTTTCTATCGATGAGTGACATCCAGGACAACGACATCGAACGGATCCCGCTGGCGACCTATACCGAACGGGCTTACCTCGACTATTCGATGTACGTCATCAATGACCGCGCGCTGCCGCACATCGCGGACGGTCTGAAACCCGTTCAGCGCCGCATCATTTACGCAATGGGAGAACTCGGCCTCAACAACCAGGCCAAGTTTGCCAAGTCCGCCCGCACGGTGGGTGACGTACTCGGCAAGTTCCACCCCCACGGTGACAGTGCCTGCTATGAAGCGATGGTGCACATGGCGCAGCCGTTTTCGTTCCGTTACCCGCTCGTGGATGGTCAGGGCAACTGGGGAGCGCCGGACGATCCCAAGTCGTTTGCGGCGATGCGTTACACAGAGGCGCGATTGTCACCGTTTGCGGACCTCCTCCTGGCGGAGACCCGCCAGGGTACGGTGGACTACATCCCCAACTTCGACGGGACCACTGACGAGCCCCGGCTTCTTCCGGCCCAGCTTCCCTTTGTATTGCTGAATGGCAGCACGGGTATTGCCGTCGGCATGGCGACGGACATCCCGCCGCACAACATCAACGAGGTCATCAGCGCCTGTATCCACCTGCTCGACTCGCCGCGGGCGAAAGTGGTGGATCTCATGACCCACATCAAGGGACCGGATTTCCCGACGGAAGCACACATCATCACACCGCCGGAAGAGATCCGGGAGGTCTACGAAACCGGTCGTGGCAGCGTGAAAGCCCGGGCTGTGTATCAGAAAGAAGCTGGTGAGATTGTGATCACTGCGCTGCCCCATCAGACATCACCCGCCAAGGTGCTCGAGCAGATTGCCCAGCAGATGCACGCCAAGAAACTACCGATGCTGGTGGATCTGCGCGATGAATCCGATCACGAAAATCCAACACGTCTGGTGCTGGTGCCGAAATCGAACAGGGTCGACTGTGACCGGCTGATGAGTCATCTCTACTCGTCGACCGATCTCGAACGCAGCTACCGGATCAATCTCAATTTGATCGGCCTGGACAATCGTCCGCAGGTTAAAAGTCTCGTTGGGATCCTCAAAGAATGGCTGACCTACAGGCAGCAGGTTGTCACCCGCCGGTTGAGCTACCGGCTCGAGAAGATCAATGAGCGCCTGCACATCCTCGAGGGTCTGCTCATTGCGTACCTCAACATCGATGAGGTGATCCGCATCATCCGCGAGGAGGATGAGCCCAAAAAAGAGCTCATGAAGAAGTACAAGCTGTCCGATATTCAGGCCAACGCCATCCTGGACCTGCGCCTGCGCCAGTTGGCCAAGCTCGAAGAAATCAAACTCAAGACAGAACAGGATGAGCTCAGCACAGAGAAAGCCGGAATCGAGAAGATCCTTGGTTCAAAGGCACGACTCAAAACGCTGGTGAAAAAAGAGCTCCTGGCAGTTGCAGAGGAATTTGGAGACGAACGCCGCTCGCCTCTCATCGAAGCTGACGAGGCAGTTGCTTACAGCGACGAGGATCTCCTCACCAACGATCCCATTACCGTTGTGTTGTCCGAGAAGGGCTGGGCGCGGGCGGCCAAAGGCCATGAAATGGACCCGCAGGAACTCAACTACCGTGGGGGCGACAGTTTCGCCCAGGCCGCGCGTGGACGCACGAATGAAACTCTGATTTTCCTCGACTCAGCGGGCCGTGCTTATAACATGACGCCACACACACTGCCCTCCGCCCGGGGTCAGGGGGAGCCGCTGACAGGCAGGTTCAAACCACCTGCTGGAACGCGTTTTGTAGGTGTCGCCATGGGTGGCGCGGATACCCGCATCCTCCTCGCGTCGAACGCGGGCTTCGGCTTTGTTGGCCGGCTTGGGGAAATGGTGACCAAAAACAAGGCTGGCAAAGCTGTTTTAAGCGTCCCAGCCGGTGGAGAAGCTCTGCCGCCAAGCGTGCTTTCAGATGAGGATATCGCGACACACTGGGTTGCTTCGGTGACTGATCAGGGTCGCCTCCTTGTATTCCCCCTCCGAGATCTCCCGGAGCTGAGCCGCGGCAAGGGAAACAAGCTCATCAACGTACCGACCGCTGCGTTTAAGGCGGGTGAAGAGAAGATGCTTGCAGCTACGGTTCTTGGCGATGAAGACGATCTGCTTGTGCACGCGGGACAACGCCATCTCAGGCTCAAACACAAGGACCTCGAGAACTATGTCGGCGAGCGGGCGCGGCGTGGACGCAAACTGCCGCGAGGGTTCCAGAAGGTGGATCGGCTGTCGGTGGAATAGGAATCGCGGCTGAATGCCGCTGTCGGAATCGGCTGAGTGCCGATTCCTTACCGAGTTTTTCGTCGTGGCGAAAAACTCGCCCGACGCGTCAGCGTCGTACTTCAGCCGCGATTTTTTCTAGGCTGACGCCTGATTGAACCCCAATATCAACTGCGCCTGCCCTTCCACGTGGCTCGACGTCTTCTCAGGCAGATGACCAATCTGATAGGTGTCCCCGTCCGTCATGTCGTCCAGGAGCGGGTGTTCGAACACGCTTGCTTCCACCTGGACCATCGGGTCGAGATCGTGGAAAACGTCCCGATCCAGCAGAACAGTCTCGGGTTTGGCGAGCGCCGCCATGGTGAGGAGTCCTTCAATGTCCGTGTCATCAGGAAGCTGATTGACCTTGAGCTCCGCAAGGTCTGCTGGCGCCCCGGGACACTTGCGGACGCAAACAAAACTGCGGAATTGCCCCGCTGTCTCGTACTCTGTCAGCAGTTTCAGCGCGAGGAAGGCGCCGGCCACGGCGTCTGATCCGGCCACTGCACTTTTGTCCATGAACATCAAAACGCCCCTGTTCGGCAGCTCCACCGCGATGCCGGGGTACACCGCACAGACTTCTTTCGCCATCTCCAGCGCGTCGCCTACAGTCTGGCTGATCTGCTTTTTGTCCAGTGCAAGTTGGTTGTAGAGATTGATCGCGACACAGTAACTCGGCTGTTCGTGCAACATCGGGTCCGGCACAGACACAATTGGTATCGACCGATTTCCCCGCGCGGTCAGCTGGAAAGTTGCAATTGCAGCGGCGGGTGCGCCAAGTAGTACAACCACGGACACCAACCAGCGCCACCAGCCGGAGACGGGAGTAAACGCCTCGTCGATCATGACAACGGTGACATACCCGGTAATGGTATCGTCGAGGGTGGCAGGGGCGGTGAAGTGACGTCCTGCATCGCTGGCGCCGCTGACGGCTACAATCTCGTTGTTCGGGTTGAAAAAGATAACCCCGCCGACTTCTGCGAGCTCCAGCGTGTCCTGAGCGACGACAGCCATCTCCAGGCGGTCCTTGTGAAGGAGGTGCCCGGCCGAGCTTGCAGCGACTGTTTGCGCAAGCGCATTTCCGAAACGGTTCATCTCGACATCGGGTTGGGGGTTATGCACCCAGACAGCCAGCATTCCTGCTGTACACAGAACGGCGGTCAACAACGCCACGGGTATAGTTGCTTTGCTGGGAGAAAAGCGCGTCCAGCTGGTGTGGTGTCTCATAAGCTTCGCCAATTTAACACGGGCAAAGGCGCTTGAATAATCAGTAGAATGGCGCACGCCTGACGCAGCACGGATTCAACTTGGATAACGAAATCATCTTGCTCAACATCTCCGGCCAGGACCGGCCGGGACTGATGTCGCGGGTGTCATCGATATTTGCGGAGTTTGAAGCCCGTGTTCTCGACATCGGTCAGGCTGTGATTCACGAAGACCTGGCGCTCGGGATTCTTGTGAGTGTCGAGAGGAAGTCGGTAGCTGATTTTCAGGCTGCCGTGACAAAAGCGGTCCAGGACGCGGACGCTCTCATCCGGGTTTCACCCGTCTCTCAGGACAACTACAAAGAGTGGCTGGAAGCCTCCGGCCAGCCGAGGTTCATCCTCACACTCCTGAGCGCGGGTGATGGCAGTGCCCCTTTGAGGGAAGTATCGCGGCTGACACATCAGCATGGCCTTAATATCGATACCATCCGCAGGCTGACGGACCGGGGTGATGCAGTCACGGGCATGCGGGATGAAAAACTTTGTATCGAAATGCGGCTGAGGGGTGCGCCGGGGGCGCTTGGTGATCTCCAGGGTGAACTCATGGGTGCATCGGATGAACTCGGTTTCGATTTCTCGCTTCAGGAAGACACCGTATTCAGGCGAACGCGCCGGCTCGTTGCTTTTGATATGGATTCGACGCTGATCACGGCTGAAGTCATTGACGAGCTTGCTGCTCGCCATGGTGTTGGAGACAAGGTTGCGGAGATTACGGCGGCCGCGATGGCAGGCCAGATAGATTTCAAGGAGAGTTTCAGGCGACGCGCAGCACTCCTCAAAGGTATGCCGGAAAGTGTGCTGAATGAGATCACAACGTCAGTTGAGCTCAACACCGGCGCCCACCGCCTGCTGCGCGCACTTTCTCACTTTGGTTACCGTACAGCTGTCATTTCCGGAGGATTCCAGCGTGTCGGTTTGCACCTGCAGGCACAGCTGGGCATCGATCATGTCCATGCCAATACGCTGGTTGCCAGAGACGGTGTGATGACGGGTGAGGTTGAGGGTGAAATTGTCGATGCCGAGCGCAAGGCCCTCCTTCTGAAGTCGATTGCCGAGCAGGAGGGTATATCGCTGCAGCAGACCATAGCCATCGGAGATGGTGCCAACGATCTGCCGATGCTGAGATCAGCGGGGCTTGGGGTGGCGTTTCATGCCAAGCAGGTGGTGCGGGAAAGTGCCCATCATGCGATTTCGAACTTCGGCCTTGACGCGGTGTTGTACCTGATTGGGTTCAGCGACAGGGATATCGCTCAGGCGCTTGACGGATAGATGGGATAAACATCCCAGTTATCCATCGTCCGTCCCGAAGTCGTAATCCATCTCCGGACCCGGCTCCTGCAGGTAATGACCCTGAATGTAGTTCACGCCTGCGTGCCACAAGGTCGCCAACACCTGCGCGTTTTCAACTTTCGGCGCTATCGTCAGTTTTCCCTGGCTCTGCAGCTGGTTGATCAATTCGACCAACTCGTCACGTTGGGTCAGGTCGGTGGCGATGTTGCGCACCAGGTCGCCGTCCACCTTAACCATATCCACCGGAACGTGCTTGAGCGTCTTAAAGGGATCATCGACGCTCCCGAACCTGGAGAGTGAAGCCTGGCAGTGCAGTTTTTTCAAACCTTCCACAAAGGCACCAGTCTGTCGCAGATAGGTTGTCGCGTCACCTTCCGTGACCTGAAAAATCACGGCATCACTCGGCAGATGAGCGGCTTTAAGAGCGACAGCCAACCAATCCAGGAACTCGCCGTCGTTGATGCTGTTGGATGTGATCGTGATGGTGATTCGGGTTGTGCTTCCGGAAGCTCTCTGGACGGACAGCTTCTTGATCGCCTGCAGGATCACCCATCGATCGATCTTTCCGGCCACGTCGTTGTCGATTGCAGTCTGCATAAAGCGTAGCGGTGCGATCAACTCACCTTCGTTGTCCAGCATACGAAGGAACACTTCGTATTGCTCATCGGTGTCTCCGCGCAGACTGACGACAGGTTGGTACTGCAGAATGAATTTCTGTTGCTCTATGGCTTCTGTGATGTGGCGGAGCACAATTGATGCGTCGCTCACTTCGGCGGGTAGTTCAGCGTGGGTGTCCGGTATGTCCAGTGTATTGGCTTCGCCTTTCTCCACGAGGTCCATCAGTAACTGGTGAGATAGATCAAGACATGTCGTCACGTCGTGCTGCGAGTCGACGCCGGTTCCGGTCACGGTCACGGTTGGCCGGACAGTTTTTTCCTGTATCTCGAAGATCATCTCCGCGATGTCGTTTCTGATCTTCTCAGCGATGTGTACAACTTCATCGTAACTTCGACCGACGATGGCGACACCATATCGTCCGTCTCCAAGCCGGGTAGCCGGGTATTCACTTCCCGATTCTCTGAGTTGCAGCCACACCTTTCGATAGATCGTTTCCGTGCCAACCAGACCGTATGTCCGCGTGAGTTCTTCGGGGTGATCTACGCTGACGACCAGGACATAGGGGTCAGCGGAAGCGTTTGCAAAGAAGCCTTCCGCGGTTCGAACAAACCCGGTGAGTCCCAGTTCCTCGGAGACTGGCTGTTCTACCTCTGCTGCTGAATCTTCCAGGTCAGGTCGCACGGTGACCTGCAGACACGGTTCGCCGTCATAGTTTGATCGTTTCAGGTTCATGGTCCCGGTTACGGGATTCTCACCACGTCCTGTGAACTGAAAGCTGACTTCCTCGTCGCACGTCCTCAGGGATTTCAAATGCTCTTTGAGCTCACCTGCACAGTCTTCCGAGACCACATCCATCAGCGGCTCACCGGCCAGCTCATCAGCATCGGTGTAATTGAAAAGGTCCAGATACTGTTCGTTGCCGTGGATGTGCATGCCCTCGTGCACGTAGGAAATGGCGAGTCTCGATCCCTGCAGCAGGAGCTGGCAGCGTTGCTCTGCCTCGGTGAGTGCCCGTCGCATTTGTGTCACTTCCTGCTGGCGCACGATGTTTTCGAACTCTCTCCTGAGCACAAGCACCAGGAGTTCCGGATTGCTGATCGGCACTACGTCCGTCGCGCCGCAGGACATGGCGGTTACGGTCGGTAGGGGTTGATCTGCTTCAGGTGTGTTTAGAACGATGATCGGCGTGTGAGGTGCGCTCGAGCGCATACGCGGAAGAATCTGATCGAGGCTCGGCAGGTAATCGGCCACGAGCGCGAGGTCAACTTCGTCTTCGGCGAGCAGTTGCGCTGCATAAACCGGATCGTCACTGACGGTGAGGCGGGCGGAGATACCCGCATTGCGAAGTACTGAATCGAGCTCATGGGCTGCGTTTTCAGAATTGACTGCAACTAGTAGGCGGGTAGATCCCTGCGGTGCGAGCTGTGCCGACATGTCCTTATTCGCCCAGAGCTAAACTGCCGTGACTCCACCTGCGGCAAGCAGAGTGACTACGGGCCCTGGGAAGTGTCCTCTCAAGTCATAGCTGACAGTGCAAATCTTGCCGTGGGACGCCTAACTTTCCAAGTAACCATCCAACATACGAAATGTGAACTGGTTAAAACTCTCGGTCTTCCGGGTGTTGGTGAGGAGCTGTGCGGTTGTCTGCAGCCCCTGACGCTGTATCTGTATCTTCTGATTCTCGACAAATGGCACGCGTGGCGTGATGACTGTCGCAGGTTGATCGATCGCCTTGATTTCAGGCAGAAGGAGGCCTCTTGCGTAATCGGTAGGTCCGCCACGCTTCTGGATAGCGCGAATTGCGACAGGAATGGCTCTTGGGGCGAGGAGTTCAACACCCATGGAGATCAGTTTGCCCTGCTGGCGGATCCAGCGGATCGCGGCAACACACCAGCGGGTATCTTTCTCTTCCCGTAGAGCGACCAGTTCGCCGACATTCGTTTTCGGTGGCGCCCCCTCCGACCACACAACCCGGTACCCCGCCGGGCATGTATCTGCTGAATTCACCTCGTAATGCTGATAGGTCTGCTCAAGCGCCTGGGGCTCCTCCTCATCTGTTGTGATCAGGCTGTCGGCATTGACGTTGGGGTTTTCGGGAATCCTGATCTTCAGATCATGAGCCTGGGACCATGGATCGTCGTCTTCGAGACCTGCTTTTTCGTAATCGAGGTCCAGGAATGGATTGACTTCCCGCCGCATGAGCGTGTCGGTGCCGGCCAGCTGCTCGATGAAGTCCATGCCACCTGACAGGAAGTAGTGGGTTGCCCGTAAACCGATACAGACTTTCAAAACGGAGTCGTTTGGGATGCGTTTGAAGGAGCGCGGTTTCAGCACACTCCAGGTCTCCGCCAGGTGCGTGAGCAGGTGATTGGTCAAAGAGTCTGGGATCACAATCCGGCTGTTGATGCCTTTCAGATAGGCTTCGATTTCGTAGGCAATGACGCTCGTGTGCAGTGCGCGGGCTTCTGCAGGCTTCGGTGAAAGCTGGGTGTACTGGGGTCCCTCGTTTGAGAGCAGATCTACCACCAGGAGAGCGTCTTTCAGGTCTGTGTTGAAATCGGCGTACTCGACCCACTGCTCGAGTGCACCGAAAACGGCTTTGATCTCAGGTTGCTGCAGCTGGTTCGACTTACAGGAAGCCATCAGCAGCGAGCGCAGATAAGCCGCTTCGATGCTGATATTGGGTTGGGTGTGGTTTTCGTCGTCGACGAGTCTGTATTCGGTCAGTTCGAGCGTTTCTGCAAGACGGTAAAGCTCGTTGATTTCCCACCAGAAATTCTCCGGTGGCTGGACGTAGCTTTCGAGTGCTCGCAGGAGAATCCGGGAAAGATCGGACAACAGCCGGTGAATGGAACTCGGTAGAACGTCTTTCTGTGCTGTCTTGTCGCTGGAGTTACTGGGCAGGGTATCCAGCACAATCGACTTGTAAGCCGTACAGACGTTCAACAGCAGATCGAGCGCGCTGGTTGCGCTCTGGGCAGGTGCAGGTACCGCGCGGACCCGGTCGAGCCTCGAGCAGATGTAGTGCACAACGGGTCGAACAGCCTCGAGGCACTCGAACTTTGCTGCCCCGTCGATTCCAAGGAGCGCAAGTTCAGCCGTTGCAACCTTGAGCTGAGCAGCTGTCTCGAGTGTGTTCGCGAGCGGCAGGCCGGCGACCCAGTCCGTTATCGACTGTGCGTCCATCTCGGCGAAGCTCAGCTTCTCGAGATTGGTCTCCGGAGTGTCGAGGCGTATGTCCAGCGGTTCACTCATGCGCGCAGATTATAGGGCACCGGTGCGCTCACTGGCGATTAAACGTGGTGCATCAGTGACAACAATCTTGCTCTTTTCGCCCGGAATTTCTCTCACCAGCCGTGGGACGAGATATCCGGGCAGGTGTTCCGTGATTTCCTGGTGGAGTTGCAGGCTTTCGTCCGTATCGACGAAGAAGTGGCTCGTGCCTGCCACACGATCCGGCAGATGCAGGTAATACGGGATGACACCCTGTTGGAACAGTTTCTCAGCGAGTGCCACCTGCACATCAGGGTTGTTGTTCACCCCTTTCAGCAGCACCGCCTGGTTGAAGAGCATGGCGCCCGTGGCACGCAGGCAATTCAGGGCGCGGTGTGTGTCGTCGTCGAGTTCTGCCGGATGATTGACGTGGATGACCACAGATACAGCCCCGGGAAAAGCAGCGATTGCATCCATCAGCGCCTGCGTGATCCTCGAAGGGATAACCACGGGCAATCTCGTGTGCAGCCGCAGACGCTCGACATGATCAATTCGTCCCAGGCGTTCGAATAGGTCAGACATCGCCGTGTCGGCGAGAACCAGGGGATCACCTCCTGAAAGAATGACCTCGCGCACGGTGCGGTCCTGTTCGATGGCGGTGATGGCTGAATCGAGTTTGTGTTCGCGGTGAGCGTCATATGGAAAGTGACGACGGAAACAGTACCGGCAGTGAACGGCGCAGGCTCCGGTTGTCACCAGGAGAACACGCCCTGCATATTTCTGCAGAAGCCCCGGTGTTTCCACAGCCGATTCTTCGAGAGGATCGACAACGAAGCCTGGGACAGTCTCCCGCTCCGTGGATGTGGCGATGACCTGTCTTAAGATGGGGTCCCCGGGGTTGCCTGGTTCAATGCGGGCAGCAAATGGGCGCGGCACCATGACCGGGAATTCCGGCCTGGTATCGATGTTTTTGAGAGTGGTGCCAAGGTGATCGAGCAGGTCCTGGCTCGATCGAAAAGCACCCCGCATCTCCGCACGCCACTGAGCGGACTCCCAAGGGGTTGGTTTCGGAGGTATCATGCGCGCCGGATTCAAGTACTACAGCGAGAAATATGGCCAGCTATTCTACCAACGAATTTCGTTCGGGATTGAAAGTTCTTCTGGAAGGCGATCCGTGTTCGATCCTCGAGAACGAATTCGTCAAACCCGGCAAAGGTCAGGCGTTCAACCGCGTTAAATTCCGTAACCTGAAAACCGGTCGCGTCTGGGAGCGCACGTTCAAATCCGGCGAGTCGATCGAAGCGGCCGATGTGATGGATCTGGATATGGAATATCTCTATACCGATGGAGAGTTCTGGCACTTCATGAAAACGGATGGCAGTTACGAACAGGTAGCCGCGGCTGAAGCGGCGGTAACGGATGCCAGAGACTGGCTGAAAGAACAGGACGTGTGCCAGGTCACATTGTGGAATGACGACCCGATAGCGGTCACACCGCCCAATTTCGTTGAGCTCGAAGTCACCGAGACCGATCCAGGGCTCAAAGGTGACACAGCGAGTGGCGGCACCAAACCGGCAACTCTTTCGACGGGGGCCACCATCAAAGGTGTACCGCTCTTCGTCAACATCGGGGATGTGCTCCGGATCGACACGCGGACCGGGGAGTACGTCAGCAGGGCACGGTGAAACGATCCGGGGCGACACCTGAGACGCTCGGACGCAGAGCAGAAATACTCGCCGACATACGCTCGTTCTTTCTTGAGCGAGGGGTTGTGGAAGTTCAGACACCGGTGCTTGGTCGCTACACGGTTACAGATGCGGATGTCGAAAGCATTGAGGTCCCCGGTTACGGGTATCTCCAGACATCACCGGAGTATTTCCTCAAACGGCTACTGGCGGCTGGCGTTGGCGACTGTTACCAACTCGGCCCGGTTTTTCGGGCGGGCGAATTGGGTACGAACCATAATCCGGAGTTCACGATGCTCGAGTGGTACCGGCTCGGATATGACCACCATCGCCTGATGGAGGAAGTAGCCGATCTCGTCGACCGGATACTTGGGGAAGGCAACTTCGAGACTGTGACTTACCGGTCCCTGGTGGGTGATCCTGGCCGGCCGCGTGATGAACTCGACCTCGTGTTCTCCGAAGCCTGCGAAAGACTGAAGCCCGGACGCTTTTTCGTGACTCACTATCCGGCTGATCAGGCAGTCCTTGCCAGGCTCGAAAAAGATGACAATACGTCGGCGGCGCGATTTGAACTCGTCATCGACGGTCTCGAGATCGCCAATGGTTACCATGAACTCACCGATCCTGGTGAGCACGAACGACGGTTTGAGGAAGACAACCGTATCCGGCGGGAACGTGGACTGCCCGAAAGGACGCCAGATGCTGATTTCCTCGCAGCCATTGCAGAGGGGCTACCCGATTGTGCAGGTGTGGCCCTGGGCGTGGATCGTCTTGTTATGCTGGCGCTGGGGAAAAAGAGTATTGATGAGGTTCTGACCTTCCGCGGCTAAAGTATCTCGCTACCTCTGTAGGAGCGGTTTTAACCGCGATTGATTCTTCCGAGGACTTCACCCATCCGGACCCTCTTTCCAGGTTCGAGATCATCCAACTCAACTGCGCCTTGCGGAAAACACGTGATCACGGTTGAACCCAGCAGAAACCTGCCAATCTCGTCACCTTTTTCGTAGCCCAGCAGGTATTCAGTCCGGATCTCCTGTCGATAGGGAGATTGAGGACCGTCCCAGACGGTTTCGATAGAAGCAACAATCAGGGCGCCAACCAGGATCACCAGCATAGGTCCAAAAGCTGTCTCGAACCGGCACACCAGGCGTTCATTGCGGCAGAAGAGTCCCTCGATGCCGGCCTCGGTGGTTGCGTTGACCGAGAAGAGTGCGCCGGGGATGGCAAAGGTGCTTTCCAGTGTCGCGTCATACGGCAGATGTACGCGGTGGTAGTCCCGTGGTGCGAGATAAATGGTGCAGAACGTGCCGTTTTCGAGCCCTGCTCCGAGTGGTCCCGCCAGACTTGCGAGCCGGTAAGAATGACCTTTAGCCTGGAGCAGGGTGTCACGATCGATTTTCCCAGCCTGGCTGATCTGTCCGTCAGCGGGGCAGACGATTGTGCCATCACCGGGTGCCACGGGACGGGCGTCATCCTCAAGGGCGCGGGTAAAAAAAGCATTGAAAGAATCGTAGTCGTCGACGTCATCGTGTTCGGCCTCGTCGAGATCCACATCGTAGATTTCAGCGAAGCCCTGTATCAGCAGCTGGCTGATGAACTCGTTTTCGCTCTCTGCCAGACGTCCGGCTATTCTCGATAGCCCATGTTGGGGTAACGCGTTCTGCAGACGGACAAACCAGCTCACTGAACTCAAACCTCGATCGGTGTGTCGTCCCGATTCCCCCATTCGGACCAGGAACCGTGGTAAGCACGTATGTTGAGACCCAGTAGCCGACCGAGCATGTAGGAAAGGCCAGACCGGTGGTGTGTCTGGCAGTGGGTAATGATGGCTTTGTCCCTGATCCCCAGGCCGTCAATCAGTGAATCGAGGTTTTCGACGATGCGTTGGCTGTTCGGATCTTTGAGTTGCAGCCAGTCGAGATTGACTGCGCCCGGTATGTGACCAACCCGGGGGGCTGCCTGTTTGGTCCCTGCGTATTCTTCGGCGGACCTGACATCCCAGACTGCCAGGGACGAGTCTTCTATCGTCTCGAGGACATCCGGGATTTCGGCGATGGGGGTGGTATCGATTTCAATCGAAACATCTGTCGGTTCGGCGGGGATTCCCGTGCCACTTTCGAGTGGCAGACCGGCCTGATGCCACGCAACCAGCCCGCCATTCAGATAACGCCAGCTCCGGTGACCGATGACATCGAGTGTCCAGGCAAACCGGCCTGCCCATCCGCCACCTTCATCGTCGTAGACGACAATCTTCTTTTCCGGGGTATAACCCAGCCGGGAGAACAGTGACTGCAAGGCGGCCAATTCAGGCAATCTGCCTGTTGCGGGAGGGATGCCACAGACGAGTTCGGCCGGTGTCACCAGCTGTGCGCCGGGCAGGTGGGCAGACGTAAAAACCTCGGGGCTTGTCACCTGGATCAGAAGAAGATCGGGTGAACCGAGTTCCGGCGCCAGGTCTTCCGGCTCAAGCACAGATACGTCACTCACAGATTGTTTCCCATCGATTCCGGTAAACTTGCGGGTGTCGAAGTTTAGCGGGCGCGCCTGACATGCGCGAGAGGAGAACGGTTTGACGGCGCATCTGGTTTGGATGGATCTGGAGATGACGGGGTTGAATCCCGAGGTCGATCGCATCATTGAGATAGCCACTATCGTGACGAATGCTGATCTCGAGGTCATTGCCGAAGGTCCGGCGCTTGCGATACGCCAGCCCCAGAGTCTCCTTGATGGTATGGATGAGTGGAACCAGACCCATCACAGTGAGTCTGGACTCCTTGACCGGATGGCGCGGGAAGGGGTCACCGAAACCGAGGCTGAAGCGATGACACTTGCGTTCATTGAGCAGCATGTGGAGGAGGGGACGGCACCACTTTGTGGCAACACGATCTGGCAGGACCGGCGATTTCTGACCCGCTACATGAAGACGCTGGAGAGCTACCTGCACTACCGTATGATCGATGTCTCCAGCATCAAGGAGCTGGCGCGGCGCTGGCGCCCCGATGTGCTTGCGAGCTTCACCAAACGCAACGAACACACGGCCCTGTCCGACATACGTGAGTCCATTGATGAGCTCCGGCACTACCGGGAGAATTTTTTTCAGAATGTCGTAAGAACCGCGGCTAAAAGGCACTTCTAAAAGCCTGGAGATTTTTCTGTAGGAGCGGCTTTAGCCGCGATTCTCCCAGGGGAGGACGACTGATCCGCAGCATTGGACTGGCTCGAGCGGAGGTACGGATTGGGTTGAAGAATCTGGCGTATAACCTGAAACGGTTTGCGTGGTTACACCGGGTCAGTGCGTCAGTTGGATGAGCAAACGGCTCGCAACGCTGCTGAATCAGCTGAATCAAGCCTGATAAGCACCCACAGACACCTCTTACGGCCTTCAACGGCGCAGGCCATCGCGGCTGAAGCCGCTCCTACAGAAAAATCTCCAGGTTTATAGAGGCGCCCTAAAGCCGCTGTCGACGCGCCAGCGTCGTACTTCTGCCCCGACTTTTTTAGCTTCCGTAAAACGCTGGATGAAACGAAAACACGCCTGTCGGCCGGTCGCCGTGCAGCAGCCTGAGCATAAAAAACTCTCCGGGTTCGTTCTCCGGGGCGAGGTCGGGTGAAACCTCAAAGCCGAATCGGGTGTAGTAATCCGGATTTCCAGTGAGGATGATGCCGAGAGCACCCTGTTCCACAAACTCCTCAACTCCGGTGTTGATGAGAAGTTCACCGATACCTTCACCCTGGCGTTCCGGTTCCACCGAAACAGGACCCAGTGCAAGCCAGGGCCCTGAACCATCGCCGTTCACGGCAGGTGAGAACGTGATCTGTCCAACCAGCTGGCCGCCATCGATTGCGACCAGCGACAGAGTCAAACTGTTGGCGGCACGCAGGCGCTCAATCACATCCTGCTCGTCGCCATCAGCGTAGGGTCGGCCGCGAAAAGCATCTGTGGTCACTGAGCGTATGGAGTCAAGGTCGCCTGGTTTTTCGGGGCGGATTTCAATCATGTGTGTCCTCGATTCTTGCTATCGCCCACCTCACGTGTTCAACAATGACACTCTCTTCGCTCATAAGTTTCAGAGCCAGGAGATGCCGTGCCCTGTCGCGGTCGGCGCCTTCAAAAGTGCCATTTCCGATTGCGGTGGCGAGATTACGTTGCCATTGAGTGTAATTGATCCTGCGCATTGCAGACCCTTCAGTCATCGCAAGAAACTCATCTTCCGTCAGCTCGAAGAGATCCAGCAGGGCTGCGCTGTCGAGGCCGTGGCGGACCTCGAAGTCTGATTGAGCTGTAGTGGGGGCTTCACGGTTCCATGGACAGAACAGCTGGCAATCGTCGCAACCGTATATACGGTTACCCATCAAAGAGCGCAATTCTTCCGGGATGACACCTTTATGTTCGATCGTCAGGTAAGAGATACAGCGGCGGGCGTCGAGCCTGCCGGGCGCGACAATGGCGTCTGTGGGGCAGACGGTCATACAGGCGGTGCACTTGCCGCAAGCGTCTTCAACGGTTGTGTCTGTCACCGACAACGGAGCATTGGTATAGATTTCCCCGACGAAAAACCACGAACCGGCTTCCTGGTTCATGAGCAGCGTGTGTTTACCCATCCACCCAAGACCGGCTTTTGCACCCAGGGCTTTTTCCAGAACGGGTGCAGAGTCGGTGAACGCGCGATAGCTGTAGCCGGATAGCGCTTCGTCGATTTTCCGGGCAAGCTTTGCCAGGCGTCTGCGGAGTACTTTGTGATAGTCCCTGCCCGTTGCGTATCGGGAGATATATGCACGTGTCGAATCTTCCAGAACTTCGATCGGCTGAACGCCTTCCGGCAGATAGTCCATACGGGCAGATATGACGCGACAGGTTTCGGGTTCGAGTAATTCCGGGTGCAGCCTCTTTTCCAGATTCCGTTCGAGGTACCCCATCTCGCCCGCGAAACCGGCTGCAAGCCATTCTCTGACGAACGGTTCGTGCTGACTCAGGTCCACATCGGTGATGCCGGTTTGTTGGAAGCCGAGTTCGACGGCCCAGCTCTCGATCTGTTGGTGGTCTGGGAACACTGTTGTGTACCGCGATGCAGGGGCCGCGCAGTATAATCCATACGCTATGAGCAACCCCGGTTTGCACGACACATTTGTCTACGGTGCTGAGGCGTCCAGGGCGGTCGATGCGTATGCAATAGGTACCCTCGGAATTGAGGGTTTCGAGCTGATGCGCAGGGCTGCCACGTTCACGTTTGGCTGCCTGCGTGAACGTTTTCCTGATGCCCGGTCGCTGTCCGTCTGGTGTGGCAAAGGCAACAATGCGGGGGATGCCTACCTGGTAACGCAGCTCGCGATACAAGCCGGTTTCGAAGTGCAGGTCATTTCACTTGAAGACCCGGACGTGCTGAAGGGTGATGCGGCGCGTGCATTTGCCGCGGCACAGGGTGCGGGTATGAAGGTCGATGGTCCCGAGACCGCCATCGAGGGTGACCTGATTGTGGACGGTCTGCTGGGTACGGGTGTTAAAGGCGCACCGCGGGGAGGATATCTCGCTGCAATTGAGCGCATTAATACCAGCGGTTTGCCCGTCGTTTCCATAGACCTTCCGTCGGGCGTGGTTGCCGATACCGGAGCGGCAGCAGCAGCTGTTGTTGCTGACCTGACCTGCAGCTTCATTACTCGTAAAACGGGGCTTTATACCGGCCCGGGTGTCGAGCTTGCAGGTGAGCGGCGTTTCAATGAGCTTGATGTTCCTGCTGAGGCTTACCGGGCTGAAGGGGTGGAGCTTGCGCGTTTCAGCATCGCAAAGTTCCCGGAGTTGGAGGCAAACACATACAAACACCGGCAGGGTCACGTGGTGATTGCGGGCGGCGACACGAGTATGCCGGGCGCCGTTGCGATGGCTGCTGAGGCTTCGCTGAGAGTTGGTGCGGGTATGGTGACCGTCATTACCCACGGCCAGCACGCAGGCGTCATT
This sequence comes from Pseudomonadales bacterium, assembly GCA_028277965.1. Taxonomy (GTDB): domain Bacteria; phylum Pseudomonadota; class Gammaproteobacteria; order Pseudomonadales; family Azotimanducaceae; genus UBA4421. Next base: position 5,268 of record JANQFF010000177.1, on the reverse strand, counting down.
GTTGGCCGCACACCGGAAATTATGGTTCTCGATGCCGACGACCCGCTTGTTGAGGAGCGCCTGGCGCGTGCAGACCTCTTTGCCCTCGGCCCGGGACTCGGGAGGGACAGGTGGGGCGCAGCCTTGTACGGACGTGTGGAAGCCGCCAGCGGGCAATTATCCAGGCCGGTTGTCCTTGATGCGGATGGTCTGTATCTGCTTGCCGGGCATGGGGAATGGGCGGGTGGTCCCCTGACGATCACCCCACACATAGCCGAAGCGGCAAGGTTGCTCGATCAGTCATCTTCTGACGTTCAGAACAACCGCCTGGCAGCGTCGAAGGCGTTGGCTGACCGCTTTGAGTGCCAGGGAGTGCTCAAGGGAGCCGGAAGTGTCGTTTTCAATAAGGATTCGCTTGCTATATGCGGACACGGTAATCCCGGTATGGCGAGTGCCGGTATGGGCGATGTGCTCACAGGCGTTGTTGCAGGGCTGCTGGTTCAGCTCTCTTGTCTGGAAAAGGGGTTGGAAAAGGGATTCGAAGAGGGTCTCGCAAATCGATTTGAGCGTCTCACGCAAGCCGTCTGTCTGCACAGCCTGGCCGCCGATGTTGCGGCAGACAGGATCGGTCAGCGAAGCCTTGTGGCAACGGACGTGACACAAACAATCCCGGGCCTGCTGAATGTCTGACAGACAGGTTTTGCTCGAAACTTTTCTCGAAGATGAGGCAGCCACCGTCGACTTTGGAACAGTGTTGGCTGATGAACTGCTGGCAAACTACGGTGCAAATGCGCTCGTTTATCTGCATGGTGACCTGGGCGCAGGTAAGACCACGCTGGTCAGGGGGATCTTGCGGGCTCTGGGGCATTCAGGCGTCGTTAAGAGTCCAACCTACACCCTGCTCGAACCGTATGACATCAACGGCATCAAGGTATTTCATTTTGACCTCTATCGTGTGAACGACCCTCAGGAGTTAGAATTTGTAGGTGTCGATGAAATCGTGGACGGGCCGGGTATCAAGATTTTTGAATGGCCTGAAAGAGCGCAGAGCTGGCTACCAGAGCCAGTGGTCGAGGTTTTCCTGAGTATTTCCGGTAATGGCAGTGTCCCAGGCAGAACAGCCGAAGTCAGATACGCGTAAGGCGCTTGTTGGCCTGTTAAGCGTTTGCGCGCTGGTGACAGCGATGTCGTCACACGCGGTGACATTGCAGGGTGTACGTATGCATGAGGCTCCCGATTCGACACGGGTCGTGTTCGACGTCGACGGCGCGATCAAGTACGAGGTATTTACCCTCAAAAACCCCTCGCGCGTGGTTGTCGATCTGGAAAATGTGGCGCCGAAGAGCGGTTTTGACCCGGCCGTGGTTGCTGTCGGGCGGCAGCGCATCAGTGCGCTGCGGGCGGCACGCAGGGGGAACGATTACCGGGTGGTGATCGACATCAAGAAAACGCTCGATCCCAGACACTTCACCTTGAAACCGATCGACCCCTACGGTCATCGCCTGGTTGTGGACCTGTACGAACTGTCCCAGCCCGAGCCGGAACCCGAACCGCGTCCCAGCGATCGAAACGTCGTGATTGCAATCGACGCCGGACACGGTGGGGACGATCCGGGCGCCCTTGGCCCGGGACGGATTCAGGAAAAACATGTGGTTCTGCAGATTGCAAGGCGGGTCAAGGCGTCCGTGGACAAGCTCAGGGGTTTCGAAGCGGTTCTTGTGCGAACCGGGGATTACTACCTGCCCCACCGCAAGCGTACGGATATCGCACGCAGGAAGCGGGCGGATCTCTTTGTTTCCATTCATGCAGATGCCTTCAAGCAGGCTAAGGTTCATGGCGCGTCGGTGTATACCCTCTCCGACAGGGGGGCGACATCGGAGACGGCGCAGTGGCTTGCCGAGCGGGAGAACCGCTCGGATCTGTTAGGTGGGGTTGGGGATGTCAGTCTGAACGACCGGGATCCGGTTCTTGCTCATGTCCTGCTCGACTTATCCATGGATGCCAACCGGTCTCAGAGTATCGAAGCGGGGCAGGCGGTGCTGGCCAATCTCGGGCGGATCACCCGGTTGCACAAAAAGCGTGTCGAGCAGGCAGCGTTTGTGGTGCTCAAGTCCCCGGACATGCCTTCCATTCTCGTGGAAACCGGATTCATCTCTAATCCTGACGAAGCTCGCCGGTTGTCCCAGGCAGAGCACCAGGACAAGGTGGCACGCGCGATCGCCAAAGGAATTGAGCAGTTCATGCGGAGCAACCCACCGCCCGATACACTCCTTTCGAGTGTCGGTGGAGAAATGCGTTACACAATCGTGCGGGGCGATACCCTTTCAAAAATCGCGGAACGATACGGGGTTACCTCGAGACTGCTACGATCGAGAAATGGGCTGGCTAACGACAGTATTAAGGTGGGCCAGATCATCATGATACCCACTAGCGGATGACTACAGGGAACAAACGCATCAGGCGGCTGGATACTGCTGTCGCTGATCAGATAGCGGCGGGAGAGGTTGTTGAACGTCCGGCATCCATTGTCAAAGAACTCGTTGAGAACAGTCTGGATGCGCAAGCGCGTCAGATTGAGGTCCGGACTGAAGGTGGTGGGGTCGACCTGATCTGGGTCCGCGACGACGGCACCGGTATTGAGAGAGAAGACCTGGTGCTCGCAACGGAGCGTCACGCAACCAGCAAAATCACAAGTGCGGAGGATCTCCTTGAGGTTGGCAGCCTCGGTTTCCGGGGTGAGGCCCTGGCCAGTGTATGTTCAGTCGCCAGGGTACAGCTGACCTCGGCGACACCGGGTTCGGCAAGCGGTTGGGTTCGCGAAGTTCATGGCGGCGAACTCATCCAGGAGGCGCCACGCGCGCATCCGGCGGGAACCACGGTTGAAGTGCGGGATCTTTTTTACAATACACCTGCCCGGCGCAAGTTCCTGAAAACCGAGCGGACCGAGACGCTGCAGATCGATCAGGTGATCCGCAGGTTGAGCCTGGCTCACATGGACGTCACATTCAATCTGCAACAGTCGAGCAGCAACTCCGGGCGGGCGCGATCGTTTCGCCTTCAGGCAGGTGACCCCGTGACTCGCCTCGGTGACGTTCTCGGTCCTGACTTTGTCAACGAAGCGGTGGCGGTTGATGAAGCCTGGGAGGGGATGCGGCTCAGCGGCTGGGTGGGGAATCCGGGTTTCAACCGCCGCCAGACAGATCAGCAGTACTTCTATGTCAACGGCCGGGCGATCCGGGACAAGCTGGTCGCTCATGCCGTACGGCAGGCATACCGGGACGTGATGTTTCACGGTCGTCACCCGGTGTTTGTTCTGTTTCTCGAAGTCGATCCTGCGGGTGTCGATGTCAACGTGCACCCGACCAAACATGAAGTGCGTTTCCGGGAAGCCCGTACGGTGCACGACTTCATCTTCGGTGCATTACACCGCGCTCTGCGTGACATTCGCCCTGATGCACAAACAGCAGGAGCTGACCGCGTGGAAAGGTCTATTGGCGAACCTCTGGCCGGTATGCCTGTCCGAGCGTCTGCAGGCGGTATCGCCCAGCTCTTCAGTGAAACCTCGCCCGGATGGGTAGCGGAGGCACCCCCCGCACAACGCCTGGTTACTCCGGAGCCGGAAGAGAGCATCGATGAGACGACACCGCCGCTCGGATATGCAATTGCCCAGCTGCACGGTGTTTACATACTTGCTCAGAATGCACAGGGTCTGGTGATCGTGGATATGCACGCCGCCCACGAGCGCATCACTTATGAAAAACTGAAAAGGCAGCTGGCTGATACAGGTATAGCGAGGCAACAGCTTCTCGTTCCTGAATTTGTCGATGTCAGCGCGGCGGATGCCGATCTGATCGAAGAGTCGGCAGAAGAGCTGGGACGGGCCGGACTGGTGGTTGACCGCACGGGTCCACAGACGGTCTGCGTCCGTGAGATTCCGACGCTCCTCAACGGGCAGAATACCGGTCAGATGCTGCGTGATTTCGTATCGGACATCGGGACGTTCGGCAGCAGTTCGGAGCTTGCCAACCGGCGGGATGATCTGTTGTCCAGCATGGCCTGCTACGGTTCAGTCAGGGCGAATCGCAGCCTGACCATCGCTGAGATGAACGCGCTCCTGCGCGACATGGAACACACCGAAAACGGGGGTCTGTGTATTCACGGCCGGCCTACCTATTTTGTCCGAACTATCGACGAGTTGGATCAGCTGTTCCTGCGCGGACAATGAACGGCAGTCCGGATAGGCTGATCGTTGTCCTGACAGGTCCGACTGCAACCGGGAAGACCGATGTTGCCTGTGCGCTCCAGGATCACCTTGGAGGCGCTGACCGGGTTCGGTTGATCAGCGCGGATTCTGCGCTGGTGTACCGCGGGATGGACATCGGCACGGCTAAACCGGACGCGGCGATGCTCTCGGAATACCCACACGATCTCATCGACATCAGGGATCCCGCCGATCCGTACACGGCTGCGGATTTTGTGAGCGACACAGACGAAGCCATCGGGCGAGCCAGACGGCTTGGCCAGGTGCCGATCGTTGTGGGTGGGACGATGATGTATGTGAAGAGTTTTCTGGAAGGTATCGCGGAACTGCCGGAGAGTGACGAGGAACTGCGCGCTGAGCTTTCTGCCCGGTATGAGGCCGAAGGAGCGCTGGCGTTGCACAGTGAACTCGAGACCGTTGATCCGAAAGCGGCTGCGGGCATACACCCAAACAACACCCAACGCCTGCTGAGGGCGCTGGAGGTGGTTGAACTTACCGGTCAGCCAATGAGCGAACTCTGGAACCAGGCGGACGCCAGGGAACGACTCGGTGGCGAGGTTCGGCAGTTTGCGGTCCTGCCGGACGACAGGTCACGTCTGCACGCCCGCATCGAGGAACGGTTTGAGGCAATGCTTGCGGCTGGATTCCTGGATGAAATGCAGACACTTTTTGACCGGGCAGATCTCCATCCGGGACTGCCGTCAATGCGAGCGGTGGGTTATCGGCAGGGCTGGCAGTATCTGGCTGGGGAGCTGGAAGAGCAGGAGTTCCGGACTCAGGCGGTCACAGCCACCCGCAGGCTCGCCAAGCGTCAGATGACCTGGCTGCGCGGCTGGCAGGATCTGACACGACTGACCTGGGGAGCGCCGGAACCGATCGCGGAAAACATTGTCAAACAATTGCATAAGCAGGTTCCACGTTGATGGAATCGCGGCTAAACGCCACCGCCGGAAACGGCTGTGTGCCGTTTCCTTACCGAGTTTTCGCTTAGCGAAAACTCACCCGACGCGTCAGCGTCGTACTTTAGC
>JANQFF010000152.1 GCA_028277965.1 Pseudomonadales bacterium | reverse complement strand
TGCTGCTGAGGCGCCTCGGGCTGCCACGGAGGATGAGCTGCCGGGGATTTTCAGCTACCTGCTGGAAATTCCGAAACCCATCATCGCAGCCATAAACGGGGTGACGGCGGGGGGTGGACTGATCCTTGCCCTCATGAGTGATCTCAGGTTCGCCAGTGTGGACGCAGCGCTGACGACTGTTTTCCTGAAACGCGGGCTCATTGCCGAGCATGGCTCGAGCTGGCTTTTGCCAAGGCTGGTCGGTGTCAGCAAAGCCCTCGATCTTCTGTGGATGAGCGACAAGATCAATGCGGGTGAAGCCCATGATATCGGCCTTGTCGACCGCGTGGTCGAGCAGGGCAACGTTGTGGACGTCGCGTGTGACTACATCAGCCGGTTGAGTGTGACGACAGCACCGAAAGCAATCGGCGCCACAAAAAAGCTTGTCTACGACCATCTAGGGGTCGCCTATCCCGATGCGCTGCGCGACGCGGAACGGGTACAGAATCAGTTTGTCACGGCTCCGGATGCCGTGGAAGGCGCACAATCGTTTGTCGAACGCAGACCACCGACTTTTGAACGTATCGGAAAATAAATAGGTTATATATCAATGAGTTATGAAACTATTCTAAGCCAGAACAACGGTAACGTTGCCATCATCACCATGAACCGCCCGGAGCGCCTGAATGCCTGGACTTTCAAAATGGGGGGAGAGTTACGCGCCGCAATCGAAGCTGCAAACGCGGATGACGATGTTGATGCCATAGTTCTCACCGGTGCAGGACGAGGGTTCTGCGCTGGCGCGGACATTGAAGACGTTTTCAAAGCCCAATCTGAGGGAGAGGACGTGACCGAAGGCGGTGGTGCTGGCAACTGGGTCCAGATGGTGCGGGGGTCCAAACCGATTGTCGCGGCTGTCAATGGTGCTGCCATAGGGCTCGGGGTCACGCAGATTCTGCCGATGGATTACATTGTCGCTTCCGAGGCGGCCAAACTCTCGGTGCGCTTCGTCAAAATGGGTCTCGTCCCGGAGCTTGCCAGCTCCAACTTCCTCGCCAAGCGGGTTGGATTTGGCCAGGCCAGTGAACTCATGCTGACTGGCAAGATTGTCACTGCAGGAGAGGCCCTCGCTATTGGGATGGTGGATAAGGTCACCCCCGCGGACGATCTCCTGGACGCTGCGTGTGAGGTTGCCCGGGCCATGGGTAGCAACGCCCGAAGTGCGCTTCTGCAGATCAAAAAGCTCTTAACCGAGAACATCAGTGAAACAGATCTGAATGTTGTGCAGAAGCGGGAAGGGGAAGCGCTTGTGGAGTGTTACGCCTCACCGGAACACAGGGAGGCGATTGCTGCGTTCCTGGAAAAACGTGAACCCGACTTCAAATCCGCGCGCGGGGCGAGCTGATTCATGGCGTATGAGATCAAACGATTTCCCTATAACGGGACCATTGATGCGGACGGCCACATTCTCGAACCGCCGGATCTCTGGGAGAACTACCTGGAAGACAGGTACCGGGACCGGGCCCTGCGCATCGGTGTGGATGACGAGGGTTATGAATACCTTGAAATCAACGGTCAGCCGAGTGCACGTTCGCGTAAAGGATCTCTAGGACTGCTTGGAGCAATGGGTGAGGAAGACATGCGCCCGCACCCAGACCGGCGCTACGCAGACAACATGCCGTTTGGGTCATGCGATACCGGTCAGCGCCTGAAACTGCTGGATCAGGAGAACCTCGACGCTTCTCTCCTCTATCCGACCATTGGGCTTTTGTGGGAGTGTGAGCTGACGGATCCCGAGATGAGCCTCGCCTATTGTCGGGCTTACAACCGCTGGATCGCCGACTTCTGTCGCGACGGCGGTGGCAGGCTGGTGCCGATAGCGCAGCTGACGCTGCTGGACGTCGAGGGGTCAGTGGCTGAACTCGAACGGGCAGTCAAAGACGGTTGTAAAGGCGCATGGGTCAATCCGTTTAATCACAATCGTGTTATTCACGGCGACGAGAAGCACGACCCGCTCTTTGCCAAGTGTGTTGAACTCGATGTGCCGCTTGCGATTCATCCGACATTTACGCCTCATGGCGCTGCAGCCGGTATATTCGACTGGCCTCATTCCGGGCGGGCCTGGGGAGAAGCCATCTGGCTACGGG
>JANQFF010000149.1 GCA_028277965.1 Pseudomonadales bacterium | reverse complement strand
CCGGTCTGGCCTGCCGTTCTGGCCGCATTTGGGGTAAGTTCAATCTGCCTCTATGCAGGTGCCGACTACCTGATGCGTCGCCTGCAACTGCAGCCTGCTTCTCTCTTACGGGGTCAATAGGGTTAACCGGACGTTTACCTCGCACCCCTTAGATTAGGGGGTATGGAACAAACACGATTGAAGATTCTGGCGACCACGTTTGCAGGTGTGGCCGTATGCACCCTCATCTTTTTGAGTGGACCCGAGCCTCTCGAGGCCAGCCTCCCGGAGGATAAACCTCTTGTCTCTGTCAGCACGCTCGAACGTACTGTGGTTGCGAATGTCGTGACAGCCCTGGGCGTGCTGGCGCCCCGGCAGTCGCTTGAACTCACTACACAAGTACCCGGTGAAGTTGTCTGGGTCAGCGACAATCTCGAAGCTGGCGGGCAGGTCGCTGAAGGAGACAAGCTGCTCAGGATCGATGAGCGTGACTACAAAATAGAGGTTGCCAGTGCGGCAGCGCGATACGCGCAAGCCGAGGCCAATATCGACATTGAGGAAGGTCGAGCGGAAATAGCCCGGCTCGAATGGGCAGCGTGGCAGGCGAGCCAGGACGATGACCTGCCTGCCAGTCCGCTGGCACTGCGCGTGCCTCAGCGGGCTGAAGCGGTTGCCCGTCTGAAGGCGATCGATGCAGAGCTCGATCGTGCAAAGCTCGACCTGGAGCGAACCGCGGTGAAGGCACCCTGGCCTGCGACGGTTGTCGAAGCCAACGCCATTGTTGGCCAGGTCTTGTCTGTCGGTGAGGTCACCGCAACACTCTTTCCGCTGGACTACGCGGTGGTCGAACTCCAGGTACCGGTCAAGACAGTGCGCCTGCTGGAAACAGGCATAAACCGCATCGAGCTTTTGCCGGTACACGATCTCAGCGTCGCTCCGGTTGTCGGCACGTTCGAAGGAATTGTCAGAAATCTCACTGACGACACGCGGCTTGCGACCGTTCGCATTCGGATTGACGAGCCGCTCGACCACGAGGGCTGGGCATACGGGATGCACCTTGAGGCGAGGCTCGTTGCCGGGGAGCAGCGCAGGGTGGCCGTCATCCCCGCGGACCTCATCGTCAGTGGCAACCTGATCTGGATCTATCGCGATGGCACCGCACAACGCCATCAGATCTACCCGGTTGAGAATCGGGATCAGAAGGTCTACGTCGAGGACAATTTTGCTGGTGGAGATGCCTTGATCGTCGAACGTCCAATCGGCCTTTTCGATGGGGCTCGAGTTGACGTGGCGGGAGGCTGAGATGCCAGGGCGTCAATCGGTATCCCACTGGTTTCTGCACAACCCCACTGCGGCGAATCTCCTCATGTGGGTGTTCCTCATCGGCGGTGTCATTGCTGTATTCAACATGCGCCAGGAAGTTTTTCCGACGGCGGTTCTCGATACGATCGAGATCCGGGCTGAGTACCGGGGCGCAACGGCTTCGGAGGTGGAAGTACAGGTTGTGCAGCCGATGGAACAGAGCATCGATACGCTTCGAGATATCCATACGGTCGTCAGCGAGATTCAATCGGGTGGCGCCAACCTCTTTGTCATGCTGGACGATGGTGCTGATGTCCAGCGAACTCTCGATGAGATCCGTAGCGCCATTGATGGCCTCAGTTCCCTGCCGGTAGATCTCGAACCGCCAACGATCATCCAGGTGAGGGACGACGGGGAGGACATAGAGCTGGGGTTTTACGGATTTGAATCCCGTGGTGAGTTGCATACGTTCTCGGAACTTGTCCGGGAGCGACTTTTGAGCCTGCCTGCGGTGGGGCAAGTCGAGGTCGACGGTGCGGGTGAGCCTGAAATTGCAGTCCGGGTATCTCCCGACAGAGCACGCTTGTTCGGTATCTCGCTTCGCGATGTCACAGAGCGCATTCGAAGTGCATCCTTTGAGCTCTCGGGTGGGGCGATACGCAGTGCGACGGGCGAGTATGGTCTTGCGACCGGGCTCGATCGTCAGTACGCCCACGAGTTTGCGGACATAGCCATGATCGAATCGGCCAGTGGTGTGCCCCTGACCCTCTCCCAGATAGCCACTGTCGAGAATGGGTTCCGTCCGCATGGGAAGCGATACCGTATCAATGGCTCGCTTGGCGTCATGATGAACGTCTTCGGCTCTGGTGTGGCGACGCCTGCAGAAGTGTCAGAAAGCGTCAGGGATCTGCTTTCCGAGATCGAGGCTGAAATGCCTGCCGGTGGGGCGGTGATTTTCGACGACGACGCCAGGAGCTTCGATGATCGTGTTGGTATCCTTGCCGATAGCGCGCTGATCGGACTGGCGCTGGTGCTGATTCTGCTGTTTCTGGTTCTGGAGGCACGCGTCGCCTTCTGGGTAGCCGTTGGCTTACCGGTCGCCATGCTGGGTGGTGTGGCCCTCTTCGCGATGACCCCGTACACCATCAACTTCATCTCGGTGTTCGCGTTCATCATTGTCATCGGCGTGGTTGTAGACGACGCGGTGGTCATTGGTGAGTCGATATACTCGGGCATGCAGTCCGGGCTGTCTCCCCTGGACTCGGCGGCGGACACGCTCTCCCGTTTCAGTACCGCGATCACTCTTGCCATAGCAACCAACATCATTGCGTTTACACCGATCTTTTTCATGCCGGGCGAGCTGGGTCTGTTTCTGCTTGCCATTCCCGTGGTGACCACCTGTGTCTTTGCCATCTCATTGATCGAAGCGCTGTGGATTCTCCCGGCGCACCTTGCCTATGGCCGGGAACGGCAATCGGGCGCCGGGCGGATACAACGGCTGGTGCAGGAGCGTTTTGATCGGCTGCGGGACGGCTACTTCGTGCGCTGGGCCGAGTCGAGCCTTGCCAATCGAGGTCTTGTGATCACCGTGGGCTTGCTTGTCGCACTGTCTATCGTCAGCTGGGTAGCCAGCGGGCGAATACCGATCGCGCTGCAGCCAGGGTTCGAAGGTGAGCAGGTCTCGGCGATCTATGGGCTCAATCCTGGCGCTTCAGATCACCAGGTCGACGAGATGGCGAGTGAGATTGAACGGCTCGGTCATCGGGTACTCCAGAACCTCGGCGATGAAGGGGATATCAAGGGGGTCTATATGCAACTGGGTTCGCCCGTCAGTCATCAGGGCAGTGTGACCTTCAGCCTGGTCGAAGCAGGGGAGCGGCCGTTCACCTCGGGTGAGTTTGCCGACCAGTGGCGTGATCTGATTGGGCAACCTGCTGAGCTGACCCAGCTTTCCATCGACTACCTGCAGGGACCGGGTGACGGACGGGATTTGACGATAGAAATAGCACATGTGGATTCGGCCGTGAGCCGGCAGGCAGCGGAGTCCCTGGTGCGTCGGTTGCAGGAGATCGCGGGTGTCGGGCAGATTTCATACAGCGGTAACGCGTTCAGATCGGAAGTGCGTTTCGAACTTACCACTGCGGGGCGGGCGCTCGGGTTCGACGAATCCGAAATATCCAGCCGTCTCAGGGCACAGCTCGATGGGCTTGAAGCCACACGCCTGACGCGTGGTGCTGACGAAGTCCGGGTGATGATCCGCGGTGACCAGGGGGATGACCGGGTTCTCCCGGACCTCAGCGGCCTGATCCTCACCTCGAGTGAAGGAAAGCAGGCGGCGTTGGGCGATATCGCCAGGATTCACTGGGAGCGCGGAGCGGTCCAGCTGAGACGTATCAACGGCCAGCGTATCGAACGGGTCGAGGCAACCATTGATCGGCGAATCACACAGAAATCTCTGGTTGAAGACCTGGTCAGCGAAGAACTTCTCCCTGATCTTGAAGCACAGTTTCCGGGGCTCACGACGTGGGATGAAGCCATCGATACCGACGAGGATGCTGAGACCGAATCGGGGCTCATGCTCGCCACCGCCGGGGTGCTGGCTGCCATATTCGCTCTCATCGGCGCTTACGCGCGTAGTCTGCGTCATAGCGCAGTTTTGCTGTCGTCCATTCCGTTGAGTGCAACAGGAGCGTTGCTGGGTCATATCATTCTGGGGATTTCGCTCAGCGCGGCAAGCTTCCTTGGAGTGCTCGCGCTCGGCGGTCTCGTCATTAACGCGGGTTTGTTGCTTCACTTGCGCTATACAGAAGGGCTTCAGGCGGGATCCAGTCCCGAGGCTGCCATGGTGTCAGCCGTGCGCGACCGTTTCAGGCCGATCGTACTCTCCAGTGTCACCACGCTTGTCGGGCTGGCGCCGCTTATCCTGACCACGTCTATCCAGGCAGCCGCCATGAGGCCAATTGCCGTGGCCGTTGGTTTTGGGATGTTGTTTTCCATTCCCGTGATCCTGATCCTGCTGCCATGCATTGTGGTTGCCCTTGAACCACGCCAGCACAGGGTTGTCACGGCATGAGGTTGCCTTCGCTCGCCGTAGTGCTTCTGTTCATGTCCGGACTCATCTCCGGATGTGTCACAGCGCCTCCGGTGGATTTGTTGCCGGAGGCCGTGCTCGAGGAAAATGCGTCTCGCGGCGAGGTGCGTGATGAGATCCGGGTGGAGATGGATGTCTGGTGGAAGCGGCTCGATGACGATGTCCTGCATCACCTCATAACAACAGGCCTGGCTGGAAACCCTACCCCACAGATTGCATTGGCGAGGCTCGCTCAGGCGGAAGCGGACCTGGCGGTAACCCAGTCCGCTCGCTGGCCGTCACTGCAAGGCCGAGGTACAAGACAGGTTCGGGAGTTTTCGGGTTCGGATCCCGACACACGGTCAGATCTCGGTTCGCTCGATATTGGCTGGGATGCAGGTCTGTGGGGCAAGCGGCGTCTCGAGATTGAACAGGCCCGACAGTTTCGCGAACAGCGGTGGTTTGAACATCAGGCCGTTGAGCTTGCGTTGAGCACGTCGATTGCGGAAACCTACTATCAGATTGTTGAACTGAGATCCCAGGGGTCGTTGCTGGCAGCGCAAATACGGGTCAGCCAGGATCTGGAGCGATTGATTGAAGAGCGATTTCGTCTCGGCCAGGCACCGGCGAATGAGTTGTATCAGCAGCGAGAGCAAACGACTGTTCTCGTGCAGCTTAAGCTCGTGAATGACACGAGGCAGGAGACGTTCGAGGCGGGTCTCGACGTGCTCCTCGGTGAGCTTCCGGATGCCAGACCCCGGGTAACACGGGTTAGTGTCCCCACCGCACCGGAAACCATCGGATTGGGCACACCGGAAGATCTCATACGACACAGGGCGGACATACGAGCCGGGTATGCGCGGCTGCAACAGGCTGCGGCTGAAGTCGGCATTCGCTTTGCTGAGCGTTTGCCATCTCTGCAGGTCACCGCGAGTCTGGCTTCATTAACCGAAAAAGCGCTCAGTACGGAATGGATCGGCTATGGATTGGATCTTTCTGTCCCGATATTCACGGGCGGGCGACTGCGCAGCCTGGAGAAGCAGGCCCGGCACGTGCTGGAAGAGGAGCGTCAGCGGTACCTCAGCCTCTGGCTGACTGCGCTCAATGAAGTCACCACCCTCAAATGGCAGTATCAACAGCAACAGGAAATCATAGCGACGTTGTCTGCGCGACGTGGATATGCCCGGCAGGCGCTGGATGCTGCACGCAACCGCTACATCCTCGGGGATCAGAACTATCTCGATGTACTGACGGCGCTTCGTGGTCTGCAGGAAGCGGACCGTTTCCTGGTATCCGAACAACGTGAACTTGTCACGCTGTGGATCCGCGCCACGGAGTCCATCGGACAGCCAATGTGTGATGGTGCGTCGGGTTGTGAGCAGCAGTGGCAGCTTTGAAATGAATGTCCCTGTGGGGCAGTCGCTCAGCGATTGATGTAGCCTTTCACAATTTCTGCAATGGTGTAGAAATGGTGCAAAGATGAAACGAACAGGATCTATGCGACGATCCCTGCTGGGCTTCGTGTTAATAACCACACCTTTGTTAGCCCAGGCAGCTGACCTTGACGCTGTACGTGAGTATCTCGAGCGTACCTACTCGACGGATGGTCCGGGTGCGTCTGTTGTGCTCATGCAGCGCGGCAAAATCCTGCATGCACAGGGTTACGGGATGGCCAATCTCGAACTGAACGTGCCGGTTGAATCGGACACGGTATTTCGCGTCGGCTCAATAACCAAACAGATCACGGCCGCCGCAATCATGCTTCTGCAGGAAGACGGAGCGCTTGCGGTAACCGATCCAATCGATAAGTACCTGCCTGACTATCCGACGCACGGACACATGATCACCATTGAGCACCTGCTGACGCACACATCGGGTATCAGAAGCTACACGGGTATACCCGGGTACATGGGTAATCCTGTCCGTCGTGACCTCTCAATCGAAGAGCTCGTTGGTGTCTTTGACCAGTTACCGATGGAGTTTGCACCAGGCACACAGTGGCGCTACAACAACTCCGGCTACGTGTTGCTTGGTGCCATTATCGAAGCCGTATCAGGAAAGACGTATGCACAGTTTGTCGAAGAAAGAATCACGGGGCCCCTTGGATTAACGGATACGTACTACGGCGGCCCCAGGCTGATCATGAACCGGGCATCCGGCTACACCATGGATGCAGGGGGCAATATCAGGAATGCGGATCCGATCAGCATGACTCAGCCTCATGCGGCCGGGGCGTTGCTGTCCACCGCGCCTGATCTTGCGAACTGGCACAACGCACTTGTGCATGGAGAGCTGATCAGCAGGGATTCTTTTGCGCAGATGTCGACGCCGTATGAGCTCAGCGACGGTAAGACACATCCGTACGGCTATGGTCTCGGCCTTGGAGAGGTGGAAGGGCGGGAGATGATCGCGCACGGTGGCGGTATTCATGGATTTTCGTGTTTCGCGCTGTGGTTGCCGGATAGCGACACATATGTTGCCGTCCTCACAAACACCGTGAACAAGCCGGCCTCGGGCGCATTGGTGATGTACCGCTTGGTTCCGTTCAGAACATAGTTGTGACCGAACCGGACGCGGGCTCGGACGCCGCCTCGCTGCGCACGAGCGCGCGTCGGGACGGTCACAACTAT
>JANQFF010000115.1 GCA_028277965.1 Pseudomonadales bacterium | reverse complement strand
GGCTGACCAGGGTGTCGATCACCTCGTCGGTCGTTATACCCTGGGCGTCAGCTTCGAAGGTCAGAATGAGTCTGTGGCGAAGCACGTCATGAACAACGTTCTGCACGTCTTCGGGCGAAACGAAGTCGCGAGCATCCAGCCAGGCGAGTGCACGTGAACAGATATCCAGCGCTATGGTTGCCCTCGGTGACGCGCCGTAGTCGATCCAGCGTGCCAGATCACCAGAAGTCTCTCTCGTGGCCATGACCAGGGCGACTATGTAGTCCTCCACTGGTTGAGCCATGTGGAGGCCCACCATTGCCTGGCGTGCTTCGAATACCGCAGCCTGTGTAACGGGCGTAGGCCGTGCGTCACTGGTGTCAGCAACGGTTTCTCTGCGCACGAGATGCAGGATTTCATTTTCGGCAGAAGCGCTTGGATAGTTGACAACAACGTGCATGAGAAAGCGATCGAGCTGTGCCTCCGGGAGGGGATAGGTACCTTCCTGCTCAATTGGGTTCTGGGTTGCCATCACGAGGAAAAGGTCGGCGAGGGGGAACGTTTCCCGCCCGATACTTACCTGGTGTTCCGCCATCGCTTCCAGCAGCGCGGATTGAACCTTGGCGGGGGCACGGTTGATTTCATCTGCCAGGATCAGGTTGTGAAAAATCGGTCCCTGCTGGAACTTGAATGACCCGTCTTCCGGGCGAAAGATCTCTGTACCGGTGATATCGCTTGGCAGGAGGTCGGGTGTGAACTGGATTCGGTGGAAGTCACCTTCGATAACCTCAGCAAGTTCTTTGATGGCCCGGGTCTTTGCAAGACCGGGAGCGCCTTCCACCAGAAGATGACCGCCACAGAGGAGTGCCATCATGAGGCGCTCTATCAACGTTTCCTGTCCGATGATGCGGGACTGCAACCACTGCCGTGCAGTTTTGACGGCGAGAAATGTTGCATCAGTTGTGGTGGTGTTCATGCTTTTCGTATCTGTGGGTGACGCGGTATTGTAGCGGTCCGCGGTTTCAGGTCCAGAAAAGCAGCATAGGCGGGCGCCGTGGATTCTCTCTTTACCTAACGTGTTACTAAAATACCCACCAGCGGTTGAGTTGTGGTCCAAACTGGTGCGTTTGATTTTGCTTTCGTGTCATCAGGCCGGTTCGGTGTGGGGAGCCGGGCACAATTGCACAAAAATGTGGCATTCACGGGGTGCATCATCAATAATAAATTGGCTTAGCGTGTATTCATGATTTCATTGGGGGGAGCACAAGTGAAACGAGCCATCGCAACTGCGGCTGGGCTGCTGATATGTATGCCTGTATTTGCAGATGAGTTGAACGGTGCAGATACGGCGTGGATTCTGACGTCCACGGCACTCGTACTATTTATGACTATTCCGGGACTGTCGCTGTTCTACGCGGGCCTGGTCCGGAGTAAAAACGTGCTCAGCGTGCTGATGCAGTGTTTCACGATCACCTGCGTGGCATCGATACTGTGGCTTCTGATCGGCTACTCACTGGCATTTGGAGATGGCGGCGGCGCCAACGCATTTATTGGTGGTCTGTCCAACGTGCTATTTGCGAATATCGGTGAGGACACGCTCTCTGGGTCGATACCCGAAAGCCTCTTTGCAATTTTCCAGATGACGTTTGCCATCATCACGCCCGCGCTGATTGTCGGTGGCTTTGCAGAGCGGATGCGTTTTTCCGCCATGCTGATGTTCAGTGCCGCCTGGCTACTGCTGGTCTACGCGCCGATCTGTCACTGGGTCTGGGGTGGCGGCTGGCTCGGCGATCTTGGGTTAATGGATTTTGCAGGCGGAACGGTGGTTCACATCACCGCGGGTGTGGGGGCAATTGTTGCTGCGGTTGTGCTCGGCAACCGGCGGGGATTCCCGGATCAGGCGATGACGCCTCACAACATGACGCTGACGATAGCGGGAGCGGGAATGCTCTGGGTCGGCTGGTTCGGTTTCAATGGCGGTAGCGCCCTCGCCGCAAATGGGGATGCTGCGATGGCCATCCTCGTGACACACATCTCCGCGGCTGCAGGGGCGTTCACCTGGATGTGCGCTGAGTGGGTCAAGTACGGCAAACCGTCTGCTCTGGGCGCGGTGACGGGCATGGTTGCTGGCCTCGGCACCATCACACCTGCATCGGGATTTGTTGGGCCGGGTGGAGGTCTGATCATCGGTCTCAGTGCGGGGATTGTCTGCTTCTTCGCCACCAACTACATCAAACGTGGCCTCAAGATCGACGACTCCCTGGATGTGTTTCCGGTGCACGGTGTTGGCGGGATCCTCGGAACCCTGCTGACCGGTGTATTTGCTGCCAACACCCTGGGCGTGTTTTCCGGACAGGAAGACATCTCTATCGGCAGTCAGGTGGGGATTCAGGCAGTTGGCGTCCTCGCAACTGTGGTCTACACCGCGGTTGTGACGTTCATCATCCTCAAACTCACGGGAGTGCTGGTTGGCAACCGGGTTGATGACGAAGATGAATTGTCCGGG
The DNA here is from genome assembly GCA_028277965.1 of Pseudomonadales bacterium. GTDB lineage: Bacteria > Pseudomonadota > Gammaproteobacteria > Pseudomonadales > Azotimanducaceae > UBA4421. Next base: position 10,530 of record JANQFF010000115.1, on the reverse strand, counting down.
CTCGACCTCGTGTCTCACAACGAGCGGGGTTACGACCTCTAACCGGTAGACAACAAGGCGAGATCTTCCTGAATCTGTAGGAGCGGCTTCAGCCGCGATTCTTGACGGGCGAGGTAGAGAAGTCTTTCTGACTCTGTAGGAGCGGCTTCAGCCGCGATTCTTCACCGGCGAGGTAGAGAAGTCTTTCTGACTCTGTAGGAGCGGCTTCAGCCGCGATTTTTCGCCCGGTGTACCAGGTGATCGATCAGCTGCTCGAAGGAATACCCCAGATGCTGGGCACCGTCCGGGTAGAGGCTCGTTGGTGTCATGCCCGGCAGCGAGTTCACTTCAAGCAGGGTGATCTCATCATCGTCAGTCACGATGAAATCTGCTCGCGAGAGATCTCTTAAACCCAGCACAGTGTGGGCGGTCAGCGCGATACGCTGCAGCTCTGCGAGGACCTCGTCGGGCAGGGGCGCCGGAACGATGTGTTCGCTCTGACCTGGCGTGTAGCGGTTTTCGTAGTCGTACCATTCTTCCTGGTCAGTGACAATTTCGATGACAGGATGTGCGACCAGGCGATCCTCCACTTCGAGAACTCCAACGGTGATTTCCCGGCCGAGCACATAGGGCTCGACGAGGCATGATCCGTACTTGAGGGCTGCCCGGATGGCATTCTTCACGTCACCGCCGTTTGGAAGTGGGGTGACACCAATTGCTGACCCCTGATTGAGCGGTTTCACAACAACGGCGGTCCCCAGGCGATTGCGGACATCCTCCACGGCATCGTCGAGGGGGGTCTGCGGATCTACGCGCACATCCGGCACAACCGGGAGTCCTGCGTTCACGAATATGAGTTTGGCCACGTGTTTGTCCATGGCAATGGCGCTGCCTCGGACGTCACTGCCAACGTAGGGGAGACCGAGCATTTCCAGGTATCCCTGAACGGTACCGTCCTCTCCGGGAGGGCCATGCAGGGCCGGAAATACCACATCGGGCTGAATGTTCAGCAGTTGCTTCGTACAGCCTTCGTCGAGCTCAACGGTTGTTGCCTGATGACCGGCCTGGCTTAGAGCTGCAGCAACCTGTGCAGCCGACTTGCGTGATACCTCACCCTCAGCGGAGGCGCCGCCCTGAAGAACAACGATGTTGAGAGGTGTCTTTGCAGATTTGTTCTCTTGCATGGTCATGGGTTAGCGGAGGGACTGGCGTTGGTTGTGGAAGAGGGTTGTACGGTCGTGAGTTCGAAGCGACGATCGCTTGTCGACATAACACCATCGTTCATGGTCACGCCAGGCACCGTTTATGAACAGGAAGTTCTCAGAATAACCTTCTCGTGTGAATCCGCAGCGTTCGACCAGGCGCTGCGATCGGACATTGTCGGGCTGGATGTTCGCTTCCAGGCGGTGCAGACCCATCGTTTGCGTCGCGTACTCAATGACCTGCGCCAACCCTTCCGCCATGTATCCCTGCCCATGGAATTGTGCGCCAACGTAATAGCCCAAAGATGCACTCAGGAACGATCCCCGGACGATGTTATTGATGTTGACGACCCCGACGATGCGGTCGTCTTCGTGGCGGCAGATCGCCAGCCCCTCATGATCGTCCTGGTTGATGCGCTGCAGGTAATGTTTGAAGAGCACGCTGTTTGTCGGTGGACTGATCCAGGGTTCATGCAGCGTCTGGCTCTCCCGCATGAGGCGGGTAAACTCTCGCTCATCCTGGCGAGCTACCTTGCGTATGTAGGTTCTATCACTCACGTGCAGCCTGGGTTTCTTTGTTTTGTGTGCGTTTTGTTGGTTGTCTTGTCGCGGTGCTGTTCATTTCCAGGACGAATATTTCCCAGGCGGTTGGTGGGATCAATGCCATACCGAGAACCATGAGGTGAACGGGGTGCAGATCAAACGTATCCCCCAGAGGCCACATCCGGCTCAGATCGAAATCCGTCTGCTGCCATCCCAGTAACCCCAGTGTGGTAAGCGCGAATCCCACGGTCAAGAGGATGAATCGTACAAATAGTTTGAGATGCATGACGAGGGTCGTTTCCTAATTGCCGGGGGCGAAGAAATACGCCGCACCGCGACGGGCGAGCCATGCACGGGAGAATTCACGGGTGTTGTACCTGCGCAGAACCTGCTCATCGTTTTCGGCAGCCGGATCGTAGACCTCAACCTCTTCACGATCGGCGCTGGTGAGAACGACCAGGTGTCCTGCGGTTTGCCTGAGGGGTGCGCCGCGGAGAGATCCCGTCCGGAAGCGGATGCTGCAGACGATTGGAGATCCGGCAGACAGAACATCTCCAATCTCATCCCAGGACGTAACCGCTTCTACGGCGCCGAGAATCCCACGCCCGGCTGCAGCGGAAATCGCCAGTGGCCAGGCTCCGTAAGCTTTGGTGGCCGGGTCATAACAGGCCTCGACGATCGATTGCAGGGACGGGGGATCATCGAGGTAGCTCAGCGCCATTGTCAGTGCCGTCGGTGAACAGATACGACCACGGATGTCACCTTCATAAGTCATCTGACTGACAGGTGTGAGTGCCCGACCACAACCGATCGACGAGGTAGGCATAGCGGGTCGAAGTACATTCAAGGGCCGGATTGTCAGCGTGATCAGATAGGCTTCGGGAGGCTCAGGGGACTCGACGGTCAGTTGAACAACGGCAGATCTCAAACGCGCGCGGGTATGCCAGCAGTCAATGTGCGCGGTAACCGGGCTATTGGTGTCAGCAGCGGGCGCCGGTTTGACCGCGGGGACTTCCTGCAACCCACAGACGACCGGTTCGATCAGGGTAAACGCATGACCAGCGTATTCACGAGTGGAAGCGAAGCTCGGCACGATGATGTGTCCGAACGGAACCGCTGGAAGTTCGATTGAGGTTTTCCAGGTTAAGGTCGATTCCTGGTGTCGCTCTCCTTCTTGCCAGAGCGCTTCTCCGTGCAGCGGTAACGGATAAGATGCTGCGGCGGTATCCCCCAGACGGGTCGAAAACTGCATAAAATGATGGTAACGGGTTTGCCATTGGGATGAAACGGATCCACGGCTGTGACGATGTCAAGACGCAGGTTTTTACTCTACTCGACACGGGATTGTTCGCTGTGTGACCAGGCGCTCGACCTGCTGCTTGCTCTGGATGTGCTCGGCGGGCATGAGCTGCTTGTCATCGATATTACTCATGATGACGAGCTGTTCGAACGTTTCGGGGAGATGATCCCCGTGCTCGAATCTGACGGTCAGACGTTCACAGGTGCCTTTGAGGCGGAGACTGTTTCCGCGTGGGTGTCGTCTCAGATCAGCTGAAGCCGAATAAGTGCCTTGCGTTCTCAGACGTGGCGGTGGCCAGCTCTTCAGCCGTCTCCTCACGGGCTTCTGCGAGGGCACTCAGGACATATGGCAGCAGCGCCGGTTCGTTCCGTTTGGGTGAAGCGCCCACATCACCGGGTGCATTGTGAGGACGCAGGTACGGTGCGTCCGTCTCGATCAGCAATCGGTCAGGGGGAATCAACGAGACGATGTCGCGCAGGGTATCTCCCCGGCGGGTGTCCGCAATCCAGCCGGTGATACCGATGTAGAACCCGGCGTTCAGGTACTCTGTCAGTTCAGACCGGGTGCCTGTGAAACAATGGATCACGACGGGGGGAAGATCATCCGCGTCTTTCAGGATCCGCAATACTTCGCCTTCACTCTCCCGCTCGTGCACGAACAGGGGCAGATCGACTCGCTGTGCAAGCTCAACCTGATAGCGGAAAACCTCACGCTGCACATCCGGGGGTGAGAAGTTCCGGTTGAAATCAAGACCGGTTTCACCAACCGCGCGTACACAATCCGCACTGACAAGCTCTGTGAGCTGATCGATCCAGTCGTCGCAGACACCGGAGGCATCGTGGGGATGAACACCGGCAGTCGTCAGTCGGTTTGTCCCGCAGTGAGCCTGCAACGCTGAACTGGATTCGATATCGGTGGCTGTAAAGAGAAAGCCGGTAACGCCGGCATCATGAGCCCGTGTCAGGATTTCTTCCCTGTCTTTGCGGAACTGGCCGCTGAGCAGATTGACGCACGTATCGATGAGGCTCACTGGGCTCTGACGAGTGTTTCGCTCGGACTCAACATAGGTGTGGGTGTACCGAGGCGCTGACTGTACACATGTCGGAAAGCAAGCACGTTTTTAACGTAGTTGCGTGTTTCCCTGAAAGGTATGGTCTCAATCCAGACATCCATGGGGACCAGGTTGGCTTCCTTGATCCAGCGATCGACCCTGTGTTCGCCCGCGTTGTAGGCGGCGATTGCAAGTGGCGTTTGTTGATCATAGCGTTCAACGAGCCAGGCCAGGTGATAGCTGCCGAGCTCGATGTTGGTCTGCGGGTCGTACAGTCCTTCTGTCGTGGGCTGCGGTTTTTTGGCTCTGCGAGCAACCAGACGTGCTGTGCTCGGTAGAAGTTGCATGAGCCCGCGAGCATTCGCTGTCGAGCGTGCATCTGCCTGGAGTGCGGATTCCTGTCTGGCGATTGCGATCAGAAACGCTGTGGACAACCCGCTGACCAGACTTCCCTGGCGAAAGGCGGGTTCGTGCGCAAGGGGAAAGCGCAGGTGAAGGTGATCGGTGGCTTCTGCGAGATTTGCGGTTCGTATTGCCGTCGGCACCATGCCCACGGACATGGCGAGTTCTGCAGCCTGCACCTGATCCCGGGGGGTCAGGTTGTTGATAGCCTTGTACCACTCGCGTCGCCCGTTCAGGTCATCACCAACGGCAAAGAGCTCCAGACTGCGCGCAATTCCCTCGTCGTTTCGCACCCGGTTGACGTAGATGGAACCGCTGTTGCCGTCTGCAGCGTTTAACTGCCCCTGGACACCCAGCTCCCGTGCGGCAAGAAAACCGTAGTAGTGCCTTAAACCCGCCAGGCTGCTGTAGAGACCATCTGCGTCTCCGGTTTCGTCACCCACCTGTGCCATCGCGCGGGCAAGCCAGTATCGCCACTGGGATTCATCACGTTTATCGGGTGGCAGACGGTTGATCCAGTTTTGAGCCTCGAGCCAGCGCTGATGTTTGATTGCCGCGCTGGCGATGTCCAGTAAAGCATCAGGTGTGTGGACCTGTTCTGTTTCTTTGCCGTTTGGAAACACCCCCTCATCGGCAAATGCAACCGCAATTTCTTCGGTGATCCCGTTCGCAGCAGGTTCACTGAATTCGTGGGACTTCCGGTACTTCTCCCACGCTTTGAGTGCGGCTTGCGGATCTCTACCCGCAAGGCGAATGATGCCGTGGGTGATGGCTTCACGCTGCCATGGCGTGTCGAGTCTGAAGTTGCCCGTTTGCGCAACACGGGTGGGATTCACGTGGACGTTATAGAAGTTCTGCGCTATTTGACGGTTTTTGCCGTCGAAATAACGGATCAGGTAACGGGCGAGTGTGCGCTGGTTGGCTGCTATCGCTCCGGCGAGGCGCTGCCAGGCAACAGTCTCACCGAAGTGGTCGCTCTGGCGCCAGACCTCGAATAGCGGGTCACACGCCTTCGGCTGGGAGACCGGGGCAGTCCACAGGTCGCCCGTTTGACTGAGTGCGGTTTCTTTCTCGCCAGTACCGAAAAGCGCCCTGAGCTGGTAACACCGCAGTTCAGCGTCCGATGTATCGGTGTAGTGGTCGAGCAGTTGACGCCATTGGCGCTGACGCCCGAGGTGTTTAAGCCACCGCCGCCGCAGTATGGGCGTGACAGGTAGGTCCGGGTTGTCCTGAAAGAATTGGGTCATCTGCTCGACGCTTGCGCTGGTGACCCGGGCATTCAGGTAGTAGTAGTCGAGATACGGGCGCAGTCGGTAGTTGTTCAGTTCCTCGGCGATCTTGCGGAACGATGCGGTCTGGCCCAGCCGGAGACTCTCCCTGGCCTCGACAAATTTCGCGCGCAGACTGAATACCGACAGTGTTTCCTCGCCAGTGGCGAAGACCGGGAAGATGAGAAGCAGGGCGAGTGCGAAACCAGAGCTCGCACGCACCCGCCGGGTTAGTTGAGAGGTGTGATTGCTACTCAGAGTCACCCACACGCACTGCCAGAACATCAACAGTTGCCCCGTGCAGGACACCGTTTGCTGTAGATCCGAGAAGCAGAGCCAGTCCATGGCGACCGTGGCTGCCGACAACGATGAGGTCAGCACCCGCCTCTTCAGCAACACGCTGAATCTCGCTCTCTGGTCTGCCGAAAATCAGGTGTTGGTTCTGGGGATCTATACCCAGGCGAGAGGAGAATTCACTGAGGTGTGACTTCGCCTGTTCCTGAATCTGCTCCTGCACGGAAGAGAGGTCCATAGGGACATCCCCACCGTAGGCGAGACTCAGAGGTTCTATGACGTGCACGATGTGGAGTTGCGCTTCGAAACGTTCCACAAGTGCCAGCGCCTGGTCTGCGACCGCGTTAGACTCCTCCGTGAGATCAACTGCCAGCATCACTTTTGAGTATCCGGACATGTTGCCCTCCAGCCCTGTTTGGCGCGACCATACAACGACAGGAACACTCCCTCAAGATGATTAACTTGCGAAACTTTCAAGCTCGAATGTCGTGACCTGGCTGATCCTCATCCTTGTTCTGGCCATGGTGATCGGCCCGGTCATGTATTTACTGCCAAGTGACAAGGACAAGCGCTTGACGGACCTGCGCCTGGCAGCGCGCAAAGCGGGGCTGACAGTAAAAATTACGTCTGTCCCAAAACTCGATCCGACCGCTGAAGAACGCGTGAGCGCTTCCGGCAAAGTACTCGATCCGAAAATCCCCTGTGCGTCCTATGAATTGCCGTTGAGCCGCCCGCTGAGGAAACCGGGCGAATTCTGTCTGCTGAAAATTCCGGGGAATGCCACCGTGCCCGTCACGGAAGTGCGACCCGGGTGGGCTATCGCCGGGGATGCCGCGAATCCATTCTGGAAAGCATTTGCCGGACGGACAGAAGCCCTGAAGCAGCTCGATGGATGTCTCGAGCGTCTGCCGACGGATGTGCTCGCATTTGGTTGTACACACCGTACGGTTGCGTGTTACTGGCGGGAGAAAACGGATGAAAGCGCGGCGGCGGTCGACACTGTGAAAAGTGCTCTTTCAATGGTTGCGATACCGTTACTCGACTGGTTCGAGACCGCTCCCGAGGGGAATTCAAACGACAGTTAAATCGGTCGAGAGTTGGCCTCTTTTCTTGACACTGCCCATCGCGAGCCCTATAAGGCCGTCCAGAACTAAGTCTCAGATCCACCACATACACATGGAGTGATATGGCTCGATCACTGGTTATCGTTGAATCTCCAGCCAAAGCCCGAACGATTAATCGCTATCTGGGGAAGGAGTATATTGTCAAATCCAGTGTGGGCCACATCCGGGATCTGCCGACAAGCGGCAAAGCGTCTGACCCCAAAGCGCGTGCCGCCGAAGCTGCGAAAACCCGTGCGCTCCCCCCTGAAGAACGTGAAGCCTACAAAAAGAAACGGGCGCGGGATCAGCTGATCAGGCGAATGGGCATCAACCCCGACCAGGAGTGGCAGGCGAATTACGAGGTGCTGCCTGGCAAGGAAAAAGTGGTCGATGAGCTGAAGAAGCTGGCGACCAATGCGGATGCTGTCTATCTGGCAACTGACCTCGACCGTGAGGGTGAAGCTATAGCGTGGCACCTGCGTGAAACGATCGGTGGCGATCCGGAGCGATACAGGCGGGTCGTGTTCAACGAAATCACACGCAAGGCGATTCAGGACGCGTTCGAGTCACCTGGCGAAGTCAACATGGACCAGGTCAACGCGCAGCAGGCTCGTCGTTTTCTGGACAGGGTTGTCGGTTTCGAGCTGTCTCCGCTCTTGTGGTCCAAGGTAGCCCGGGGTCTGTCTGCAGGACGGGTCCAGAGTGTCGCGGTCAAACTCATTGTCGAGAGGGAGCGCGAGATACGCGCATTTGTCCCCGAAGAATACTGGGAAGCGTTTGCTGATCTCCTCCGGGAGGGTGAAGACGAGCCGATCCGTTTTCAGGTAACACGTCAGGATGGCGAGAACTTCCGTCCGGGCGACGGAGAAGCGGCAGAAGCGGCGCTCGAAATGTTGAGGCAGAGCGGGTACGTGGTGAGCAAGCGCGAGGACAGGCCCACCCGCAGCCGTCCCAATGCACCTTTCATCACGTCAACGCTTCAGCAGGCGGCAAGTACACGCCTGTCGTTCTCGGTCAAGAAGACTATGACGATGGCCCAGCGCCTGTACGAGGCGGGCTACATCACATACATGCGTACGGACTCGACGAACCTGAGCGCCGAAGCGGTGAGCTCGTGCCGCGAGCACATACAAACGAATCATGGCGGCGACTACCTGCCCGAAGAACCGCGGTTATACGCCAGCAAGGAAGATGCGCAGGAGGCGCACGAAGCCATCCGCCCGTCGAATGTCGGCACACGCACTGAGCATCTGTCGGGCGTGGATGACGATGCCGTGAGACTCTACGATCTCATCTGGCGCCAGTTTGTTGCGTGTCAGATGACGGATGCGCGATATCTCAGCACGGCAATCACAGTCGATGCGGGTGTGCATGAGTTACGTGTACGCGGACGCATCATGCAATTCGACGGTTACACGGCTGTGCTCCCGCCGGCTTCGCGAAAAGAAGACGAAAAACCGCTCCCGGATCTCAGCGAAGGTGAGACGCTGACCTTGAAGGACGTCGAGGCAATCCAGCATTTCACAAAACCACCACCACGATTCGGTGAAGCGAGTCTGGTACGAGAGCTCGAAAAACTCGGAATCGGGCGCCCCTCCACCTATGCTGCGATCATATCGACCATTCAGGACCGGGGGTATGTGACCCTTGCCAACAGGCGATTCCACGCCGAGAAGATCGGTGAGCTTGTTACAGACCGTCTGAGCGAGAACTTTACGGATCTCATGGATTACGGCTTCACCGCAAATATGGAGCTGCAGCTCGACGAGATTGCTGAAGGCAGTGCGGAGTGGCGCAACGTCCTTGATACTTTTTACACGGATTTTGAAGGCAAGCTGGACCAGGCCCAGGGGAACATGCGGCTCAACGAGCCGACGGATACAGACGTGGAGTGTTCTGTCTGTGGCCGGCCCATGCAGATACGCACGGGATCAACCGGAGTGTTTCTCGGGTGCTCGGGATATAGCCTGAAGCCGAAAGAGCGTTGCACCAACACGCTGAACCTCATCCCGGGTGATGAGGCTGTGGATGTGGATGAGGACGACGAAGGAGAGTCCAAGCTCCTCAGACGTATGCATAACTGCCCGAAATGCGGAACGAATATGCTGAGCTACCTCGTCGATGAAAACCGCAAGTTGCACATTTGTGGCAACAACCCGGACTGCTCGGGTTACGAAATCGAAAAGGGTCAGTTCAAGATCAAAGGGTACGACGGCCCTGTACTCGAATGTGACAAGTGTGGTGCGGATATGCAGCTGAAGTCCGGCCGGTTCGGCAAGTACTTCGGCTGTACCGAATGCAAAAACACCCGCAAGCTTCTGCGCAGCGGGGAGCCAGCGCCACCGAAAGCTGATCCGGTACCCATGCCGGAGCTGCGGTGTCAGAAAGTCGACGATCATTATCTGCTGAGAGACGGTGCCTCGGGTATCTTCCTTGCCGCATCGCAGTTTCCGAAACACCGGGAAACCCGTGCTCCGCTCGTTCAGGAAATCATCCCTCACGCAAACGAACTCGATCCGAAGTTCAAGTACCTCCTGGATGCCCCCATGGAAGACTCCGATGGCAATCCAACGGTCATTCGCTACAGTCGCAAGACGAAAGAGCAGTACGTGCAGAGTGAGTTGGAAGGCAAGGCGACCGGCTGGAAAGCGTTTTACCAGAACGGCAAGTGGGTAGAGCAGGAAAAACCGGCTCCGAAGAAGCGGAAGAAAGCCAAAGCTGCCGAAAGCTAGCCAGCTATGCCAGGCACCCCGGTACTTCGTCGATGCTGATGAGCTGGTGCCGCCGCCAGCCCTTCTGTAACAGCCATAATTGGGGGAGGGCGGTCTCCCTGGGATAGGGTGGGGCTTTGTTGAAGAGTCCCTTCCAGCCCTGAAACCAGATGCCTGAACTCAAAATATCGATCCGGGCCGGGGGTTTCCTGCCGGTCCGCTGAAAAACATGCTTGCGGGCGTTCAACAGAACGTATGCCAGGGCGTGCCTCACCTCTTTCGGTGTTTTCAGGATCCTGGAGTGATAACGACCGTCGAGCACTTGCCCCTTGCGCTTGAATACCCGGTTGACCGTACGTGCAAACCGGGCCCCCACGCTTTTCATACCGTTGGCGAGACACACCTTGTCGTCCGCCTCGACGATACAGTGCACGTGATCGTCCTGGACCGAGTAGTGAATCACTCGAAAACCATCCCGATCTGAACACAGCGCCAATGCCTGTCTGAACTGATTGAAGAACGGACGTGTACGTAGTTTGGGGATTGCCTTTTTGACCCGAAACGTGACGTGAACGGGCTGTTCTTTCACCGATTCTCTTTCCCTGTGCAGCACACGAGGTCGTGGCCCTCTGGGTCTTCCAGCTCCGGGCTGTTTTCCACCCCATTTTCTTGGAAAT
>JANQFF010000062.1 GCA_028277965.1 Pseudomonadales bacterium | reverse complement strand
ACGTTGACGGCGGCGCTGACGAAGGTTTGTGCGGATGCGTTTGGCGGCGGAGAATTGCGCGCGTTTGACGAGATTGACAATGCCCCGGAAGAGAAAGAGCGTGGTATAACGATAGCGACGTCGCATGTTGAATACGATTCGGCGAACCGTCACTACGCCCACGTAGATTGTCCGGGCCACGCGGACTACGTGAAGAACATGATTACGGGTGCGGCGCAGATGGACGGAGCGATTCTGGTGGTTTCTGCAGCAGACGGTCCGATGCCGCAGACGCGGGAGCACATTCTGCTGTCTCGTCAGGTTGGTGTTCCGTACATTGTGGTGTTCATGAACAAGGCGGACATGGTAGACGATGAGGAGCTGCTAGAGCTGGTTGAGATGGAGATTCGGGAGCTGCTTGATCAGTACGAGTTTCCCGGTGATGACACCCCGATCATAATTGGTTCAGCCCTGAAGGCACTGGAAGGTGATGATTCTGATATTGGGGCGCCGGCGGTGCAGAAGCTGGTTGAGACATTGGACGAGTACATACCGGAACCTGAGCGTGATGTTGAGAAGCCGTTTTTGATGCCGATTGAGGACGTGTTCTCGATTTCGGGTCGTGGCACGGTGGTCACGGGCCGAGTTGAGCGTGGCATCATCAAGGTGAGTGAAGAGATTGAGATTGTCGGGATCAAAGAGACCCAGAAGACGACGTGTACTGGAGTTGAGATGTTCCGGAAGCTGCTTGACGAGGGTCGAGCGGGAGAGAACGTGGGTGTGCTGCTGCGTGGTACGAAGCGTGAAGAAGTGGAACGAGGTCAGGTACTGGCGGCGCCGGGAACGATTACGCCGCACACGAAGTTTGAAGCAGAGGTTTATATTCTGAGCAAGGAAGAGGGTGGACGTCATACGCCTTTCTTCAAGGGATACCGTCCGCAGTTTTATTTTCGGACCACGGATGTGACCGGTAATGTTGAGTTACCGGATGGTGTTGAGATGGTGATGCCTGGAGACAATGTGAAGATGACGGTGGACCTGATTGCCCCGATTGCGATGGATGAGGGTTTACGTTTTGCGATACGAGAGGGTGGTCGTACTGTTGGCGCCGGTGTCGTGTCCAAAATCATCGAGTAGTCACTAATCCTGAGTCAAGCGAAGCCAGTGCTTCTGTCAAAGAGGCACTGGCTTTTTGCACAATTAGGAATGCAGCGGCTACGAAACGCCGGAGCTTTGTTAAAAGTATTTTTCGACCAGGTCACTTACTACAGTAAACTCCCCGCCCAAAAAATACTTTTGCCGCACTCCAGCATTTCTCGCTCACTGCTCGAGATCGCCCCCTTTGATTAGGGTATTAGGGGAAGAACGTGGCGGTGGCGCGGGGCAGCAATATCGTAGAGGCCATTAGTCGAGCCGGTTTATCGGTGAGTATGTCCCTCGGGGGAAACCCAACCCAACTGTAGCAACATTGTGGAGACCATTACTCGAGCCGTCCTGCAACTCAAGCAGCAGACTATTCCCATCCCTGGGGGCTCGTGCTCGTCTGTCCCTGACTCGCACGCCCCCGTCGAAACATACTCCCCGCTTCCCGGCTCGAAGACCCTGCAGACTTTTGCACAGCAACAAA
>JANQFF010000019.1 GCA_028277965.1 Pseudomonadales bacterium | reverse complement strand
GACGCCACCAGTCCAGAAACTTCGGATGCCAGCGTTCCAGGGCACGCTTCAGCTGCCGGTCTTGCGCCAGGTTGACGTTGTTTGGAATGAGTGCGTCATAATCGACGGCATCGGACATTTACGTTCTCCTCGGATCAAACTCAGGCCGGCGACCGGTCCCGTACAACGGCAACGCCCCCGATTCTCCAACCGCGTTAGGCCGTTGGAAAATCCAATTCTGCCATGCAGACAGACGCGCGAATATTTTGCTGTCCATCGTCTCCGGGCCAGGGAACCGGAGACTCGCCTCCATACCCGTGAGCGCGTCCGGCGACATCCCGGCCCGGGCTTCCATCACCAGACGAATCTCGTCTTCCCAATCGAGATCATCATACGCTGCAGTGATCAATCCATGGTTGTCACATTCTGCCGCATCGAGCTCATCACCCGCGAGCTGGCGCAGGCCATCGAGTCTGGATGGTTCATGGAGAAATCGGGTGGCCAGACGTGACAATCCGTTCACCATCGGCAGAGACCCGAAATTCAGATCGGACAGGGCTAACGACGCTTCTTCAGGGTGTTCATCCTCTTCAAACGTACCCTCGAGCATGTAACCCTGATCGGCCGCGAACACGATTTCCGCAAGAAACCCTGCAAAACAACTGCCCGGCTCAACCAGTGTCATGATTGATTTGGCTGTGAGGTCGAGCCGGCGCAGCGTGCGAGCGACATAGAGCCGGACCTCGCGCAGGAACCAGTGTTCTGGCTCCTGAACCATCAGACGATCGTACGCCTGCACACTAACCAGGCTTCCCTGGGATTTGAATATCAGCGTCCCGATCTCCGGTTCATTGAAACGCAGTTCCAGCAGACAGTCGTCGAGTTCACTCGTGATCAGGAGCGGCCAGAACGCAGCGCCCTCTGCCAAAGCTGCTTCCGCATCGCCGGGTGTCACTTCCTGCGGTCCCAGGATGGTGATCTCGGCGGACCGGGAATCCCTGTTCAGCTCAACACCAAGCGATGCGTAGACCAGTCTGTCCTCAGTGATTTCTTTGGTGATACATCCCAGCTCTATACCCCGGATATCACGTGTTTCTGTCAGTTCCTGCTCGATGGTCAGGCATGTCGTATCGAATGAAGAGCGTGAAGCGACCCGGTCGATGAATCCCTGCTCCAGCGCTTTGTCCGCCCGCAACCCTTCCTCGAGCGTGCAGAACCTGTCCGCAAGATCCCTACGCACCCCACGTTTGTCGACGAGGCGTGTCAGCCCTCCCGTTCCCGGCAACACACCCAACAAGGGCACTTCAGGAAGGGATACAGCCGCATTACCGTCGTCAATCAGGAGAATCTCTTCACATGCCAGCGCCAGCTCATAACCCCCTCCGGCCGCAGGTCCGTTAAGCGCGGCAACATAGGTCTGACCAGAATTAGCAGTCGCATCTTCGATAGCGCTCCGGGTCTCGTTGGTGAACTTACAGAAGTTCACCTTATGCGCATGGTCAGACTGGGCGAGCATGCGTATGTTGGCGCCTGCGCAAAACGTCTCCGTCCGCTCTGACCCCAGCATGACGACACTCACCTCAGGATGTTCAAACCTGAGACGCTGCACGATGTCAGCAAGCTCTATATCGACGCCCAGGTCGTAAGAGTTGAGTTTCAGTTCGTAGCCTTCAAAAAGGCCGCCTTCCTCATCCACGTCCATGTCGAGCCTCGCAACTGCGCCATCTACAGTCACTTTCCAATGGCGGTAAGTTTTTCCATTCCGCAAAAAATCAATGCGGGGCTGTGCGTCAGAGAATTGCATCCGAGGATGATAGCACCAGCACCATGGCGTACTATCAGGGCATGAATCCGCAATGCATTCCGTTGCTTTTTTTACTCATTGTCTGGGTCAACCACGCCCACGCTGAGCCTCTGTTTTCATTCGCACCTCAACCTGCTTTGCAGGCTTCGCTGGAAGTCGACCTCGACCCCATTACCAGGAAGAAAACCCCGGACGATACGGTCTTTCCTGCAACCCTCACGCTGGCTGATGGCACCGCATTGACAGTAGAGGTCAGCAAACGTGGAAAATCACGCCAGGAAAATTG
>JANQFF010000015.1 GCA_028277965.1 Pseudomonadales bacterium | reverse complement strand
ACGCTTCGTCTATGTCTGAATCGTAATAGTACGCTCCGACAATCCAGTCGAGATCGCCGGTGGAACCGGTCAGGTTGAATTCCTGAGACCACTCCTGATTTTCCTGGACAAAATAGTCCGTGAGATAGGTGATATCCACGCCATCGTTGTTGGACTGATCTCCAATCTGTTCGATATCAAAGAACGATGTGATCGATTTGAGCGAAACGTTCTCAGTCAGGTCGATATCAATCGTTGCGCTCAACCCCATCGACTCACGATCGAACTGCGTAACCCCGTCAGAGAAGATTTCGCGAGGATCATCCGTCCCTACACCACCGGGACTCAGATTGAGACCAAAAGCGTCGACACAACTCACCGGCCCACAGGACCCGGGGAATGTGAGAAACCCACCCGGATTGCGAACTGTCGTGAAGAGCGGCGCGACAGGATGATCGTCCGTGACAACAAACGGCGGTCCGCCGATTTCGCTGTCCGTAAACTCCGCACGCAGCGTGATTTCGACCGTATCACTCGGAGAGATGACCGCAGCAACTTTACCGAACATCGATTTGGCATCGTCTTCTTCGCGACCGGTAAAGTTGTTGTCGGCGTATCCGTCACGTTCATCAAACGCAAATGCACCCCTCACCGCGAACTGCCCGGGCACAATCGGCGCATCTCCCGACAGTTCCACTCTGGTGCGATTGTAGTCGCCATAGAGAAAGTTCATATCGAAGGCTGCTTCTTCACCGGGTAAGCGTGAAATGACGTTCAGCGCACCTCCGGTCGAATTACGGCCGAAGAGCGTTCCCTGGGGACCCCTCAGCACCTCAATACGTTCAACGTCAAACAGCAAAGACGCTGACGATGTCAATCCGCCGCGATATGTTCCATCTGAGTAGACTGCAACGCCTGGTTCGGCGTCCATCGTCGAGATATCGACCCCTACACCGCGCATTGTGATCTGCGCCATGTCCGCAATCTCGTTGAAGACCAGCGCAGGCGCGACAAACTGAACCTGGGCAAAGTCGTCAAGATTTCGAAGCTCAATCTCGTCACGCGTCACGGCTGTGACCGCAATAGGCGTCTCCTGCAGCGTGGATTCACGTTTTTCCGCGGTAACGACAATTTCCTCAATTTCAGCCGCCCAGGCTGACAGGGAAAACAACGCTGCGAACGCAGCAACAATCCGGATCCTCATTCGACTCTCTCCTTTAAACGAGCGATCATTACGCGCGTCGAGTGTCGCGCAGGTAATTCGCAACTTCAAGACGCATTCAAATTCATCGGTCGCACCTGCTCCAGTTTTGCGAACGTGATTCAGTCAGGTTGTACGACAATCTCCAGATAATCATGTTTGATCTGACGGGCTACCTGGCGTATTTCAACCTGATGGACACCTTCCAGGTCGCCGAGTTCACGATTGACCAGATCATTCGCTTCCTGGGCTGACGCCGCACAGACCAGCGCCTGAGCGTTAAACCGGCCCGCCAGAGCGGCCACATACCAGATGTCCTTCAGATCCGTACATCTCTGGAGATAAGCCTCAAGGTGTTTTGGTTCGACAATGGCACGTACAAACGCCACAAACTGAATACCCATCGTGGCTGTATCGGTGACGACGTCAAAGGCAATGGCACCACCCTCCTGGAGTTTTTTCAGACGCTGCCGGATGGTGCCTTCGGATACATCGAGTTTGCGGGCCACTTCGCGGTTGCTCTGACGGCCATCCTCGTGAAACGCCGCCATGATCTTTTCATCCACCGCGTCAATCTTCATTTGTTCGCTCCAAAAGCCGCATAACCCGTCTGATACTTGCGTATATCCATGGCTGTATGCAGTTCAACCTGTGCAACGCCGGGTACCGAGGCAATATCCTCCTCGAGGATACGAAGGAGGTCCTTGCGATCTTGCGCATTGAAGATGGCCAGTATTTCCGGCGTGCCAAGCATGACCGAGACCGAGGTGGTTGCATTGAGCGCGGCAAGATCCCTACCGACTTCATCAACCGATCGCCCCTGGACCGAAACATCCGCAAAACACTGGAGATCATAACCTTTGCTGTAGAGGTCTCGGCGCAATATGACACGCATGACACCATCATCACGGAGCTGTCGGATACGGGAAGCAACGGTCGTTTCAGCGACCCCAAGCTCAGCCGCCAGCACCTTGTTTGGCGCGCGTCCGTCCTGACGCAGAAGCTCAATCAGGCGCAGGTCAGTATCGCTGAGTTGGGCAGGCAAGTTGATTCCCGTTTTGGCTACGTATGCTTAAGTATACGTAGAAAAAAACGAAAAAGGTAACGCAAAAAACAAATAACAATGGGGTCTGACCCCAATGTTATTAGTTTAAGTGAGGGTCATGCCCTCCATGTCACCATTGTCCCGCCACGCCTTCAGAAGGTCGTTGAAGGCATTGATCCCCGGAGCGTATGGCGAATTCTGCATGCTTGCGCCTGATGTGGTTGTCCCCTCCCGGTTGTAATAACCCGGCGTACATTCCTGCAGGAATGCCGTCGCTCCGGTTCCGGCCAGCGCAATGATCTGCTGGACCCAGGCATCTTCAGCTTCCTCGGTGACCTCGACCGTTTGATTTCCGCGCGACATGACCTCATCGATGATGTAACTCACATGCACAGCCTGATCGTCGAACATCGCTGTCATGTTGGGTGACAGGCCATTCTGGTTGATCCCGATTGTGAACCAGTTGGGGAACCCGTGACTCGCCAGCCCGTGGAGCGTGCGGAATCCCTCTCCCCAATGATCGTAAAGCGATTCGCCATTCCGCCCGAGCGTATCGAAGTCGACCCTGCGGTGAGCTGATGTCGTGATTTCAAAACCGGTCGAATAGATGATGCAGTCGACCTCATAGGTTTTGCCGTTGGCAACCACACCATTCTCAACGATACGTTCAACCCCTTTGGAATCGGACACATCAACCAGTTCGACATTCGGGTGATTGAATGTCTCGAGGTACTCGTCATTGAACGTCGGGCGCTTACAGAACTGGCGGTACCACGGCTTCAAGCCTTCGGCAGCCGAACCGTCGTCAGTGACCGTATCGTCGACACGGCCGCGAATCTCGTTCATCTTTTCAAAGTCCGCGATTTCCGCCCTGAGCATGATCTCTTCCATATCGAGATTGCCATCATCGGGATTACGGCTCATCAGCGAGATACCAATACGACGGGCAATATCTGTCCAGCCATCATTTACGAGATCCTCGGTGAAATTCTGTCCAAGGAGCACCGCGGCGAAGTTCTCCCTTCGCGCGCGCTGCCACCCCGGCTCCAGGTTCTCGTACCAATCCTCGTCTGTTGGTTTGTTACCCCGGAGGTCAACCGACGATGGCGTGCGCTGGAAAACGTACAGTTCTTTGGCATGTTCCCCCAGGAAAGGGACACACTGAATTGCCGTTGCCCCGGTACCGATGATGGCCACACGCTTGTCTGCCAGTTTCGTCAGCCCCCCGTTGTGATCACCACCGGTGTAGTCGTAATCCCAGCGTGAGGTGTGAAACGAATGACCTTTGAAATCACTGATGCCTGGAATTCCCGGCAGTTTCGGCCGATTGGCAGGGCCCGTTGCCTGAATCACGAATCTGGCCCGGATCTTATCGTCGCGATGGGTCGATACATCCCAGTATGTCCCATCTTCGTTCCATTTGACTTCGGTGACACGCGTCTGAAAGAGCGTGTTGTCGTAGAGCCCGAAGTATTCCCCAACACGCTTCACATGATCGAAGATCTCCGGTGCGTACGAATACTTCTCTTTTGGCATGTACCCGGTCTCTTCGAGGAGCGGCAGGTAACAGTATGATTCGATATCACACTGGGCTCCCGGATAGCGATTCCAGTACCACGTACCCCCGAAGTCTCCACCAGACTCAATGATCCTGAAATTGGTGACACCACGCTCTTTAAGGCGCGCTGCTGCCATCAAACCGCTGAAGCCCGCACCAATCACTGCTACGTCGATATCGACATCCAGAGCATCACGCGTGAACTCCGGATCCGCGTATGGGTCATCGTCGGCATAGTGCGCGAACTCCTGGGACGCCTCGATGTACTGACCTTCACCGTCGTCACGCACACGCCGATCGCGCTCGTACGCATACTTCTGCCGAAGCTCAGCGGGGTCGAAATCGAGGTCCGGGAACAAATTGTGCAACCGTTCCCGCTCCGACGCTGTTGTCGTCTGTTCACTCATGTCTTGCCTCCGTTAACCTGCTTTTGGACGTGACGCTAAAACCACGTCGATTTCATTGTCTTTTAGCGGAGCTCGAGTCTCCCGCCGGGCCAGAGCCGCTTCGATGTACGGCGCCAGTTCTTCAGCTTTCTGCGCCTCACGTTCTTCCCGCCCTTCCGCAAATTCGTCGTAAACGTCACTACGAAACTTCTCGAGACTTTCGCATATATGCTCGTGTTTGTTGTTACCACCTTGCTGCAGAAAGATGACCTGGTCGACACCAGCGTCAGCGAATCCCTGCATGTGCTCGCGAAACTCAGCCGGTGTTCCAATACCCGGAGAGCGCGTCATTGACCTGTTGGGATTGACCTCACCGCCGCCGTACGCGGTGTCTTTCACTTCTTCACCCCTGGCTCTCCGTAACTTGCGCTCCTCGAACTTTTCCCACAATTGACTGCGCCCGGGATAGACGTCGTCGGTCACAAGCGCACCAATCGCGTATTCGAAGAAACGGAATCCGTCTTCGCCCCTGCGCGATGCTTCCTCGTGATCATCATGCAACGAAAACGCAGACACCATCGCAATATTGGGATTCACGTTGTGACCGAGAGGCACACATTCATCCGATTTGATGATGTCGTAGTAGACCTTGCTCCAGGTTTTTGCCTCTTCGGGATCAAGGAAGCTGAAAGCAAGAACTCCAAGGCCATTGCGGGCAGCAACTTTGATCGTGTCACGGTTGGTGCACGCCATCCACATCGGCGGATGGGGCTTCTGGATGGGCTTCGGAAGAACGTTACGGCACGGCAGAGACCAGTCTTCACACTCGTAACCGGGATACGGCTCCATCACCATCATATCCGCGATCTCCCGCGACGCCTCGAGCGACATGGCCCGTTTGCGTTTGGCCTGAATGCCGAACCCCCCCAGCTCGAGACGGGTTGCGCCCTCTCCTATTCCAAACTGAGCCCGGCCATTGGAAACGAGATCCAGCATGCCCACCGCTTCCGCGGTACGCGCCGGATGGTTGTAGTTGGAAATGACCTGGCGAATACCAAAACCCACCTTGATATGCTCGGTCCTTGCGGCTATCGCTGACAGGAAGACCTCGCTCGCCGAGCAATGTGAATACTCCTCCAGGAAATGGTGTTCTACGGACCAGGCATAGTCGATGCCCAGCTTGTCGCCCAGAACGCACTGTTCAATTGCATCGTTGACCAGCTTCTGCTCACTGTCTTCCGCCCAGGGTTTGGGCAGCTGGAGCTCATACAACATTCCAAATCGCACTAGTGTCCCCTTAAATATCCAAACCCTGAAGAATACCGGTGCACAGCCAGCCGCGCACTATCCGTAGATGCCCTTAGGCCTGCCGCCACCAGGCAACACCGTCCTCATCGTCCTCCACAGTCAGCATTCTGCGCTCCAGAGCACAGTGTAGGTGCGCAATCGACTCACCCGTGGCCGGAAAGAAACTGGTATCGGTGATTTCACTTTTGAACAGCGCCGGAAATACATCAACAGCCCGCCGGGGTTCGGTGCACAAATCGTAGAGCTTTTCCAGCGCCACCTCGTGCCAGTCAATGAGCTCCGTCAGGCGTTCATGGACGCCTTCATACAGGCTTTCATGCGCGGGAAGCACCAGCAGATCCGGCGGCAGCAGCTCCCTGAAATGTCCGCAGGAATTGATGAAATCACGCAATGGGTTTGCATTCGGCTCGGAAGGCTGAACGCTCACATTGGGCGTGATCTTGGGGAGAATCTGATCCCCGCCAATGATGACCTTGAGCTCCGGGCAATACAGGCAGATATGTTCAGGCGCATGCCCGTGCCCAATGATCGCCCTCCATTCGCGGCCACCAATGTCCAGATACTGGTTGTCGGTAATTCGCCGGTAGCCTGCGGGTAACTCGGATATGTTGGCTCCGAACTGACCAAATCGCTGGCGGTACCGGTCCAATCTCTGCTCAGTAAATCCCGCACGTTTGTAGAAGCGGATGGCATCTTCCGGAACGTCTGATGGTCCGTCCGCCGCCATGACCTTACACATGAAAAAATCGCTGCGGGACATCCAGAGCTCACAGCCCCACTCACGCGTAATCCAACCCGCAAGACCTGTGTGGTCAGAATGAAGATGAGTGGCAATCACCCTTGTGATGGGCCTGCCTTCGAGATGGTTGTCCCAGATCGATTGCCAGCACTTCTGCACATCTTCACGGAAGAGCCCGGTGTCGACCACAGTCCAGCCGTCGTAGTCGCGCAATATCCAGACGTTGATGTGATTTAAACGGCCCCACATCGGCATGCGGGCCCACAGGACACCATCGGCCACTTCCTTCACATCACCGGGTTCGGGCCGCTCATCTTCGAATCGGTAGGTCAGCGGGTCAAACCCGCGCTTGGACATGTTGTCGACCACATGTCGCTCCAGGTTGAGGGGATCTGGTGATTTTAAATGAAGAAGGCACCCCGATGGGGCTTTTTGCCGAATATCGATATGCAAAATCGGTTTGAGCCATCCTGCCTCATTTCGTTTTTAATACCGCGCCTACGAACACAGCCTGACAACCGCCATGTCGAATATCCTCGACGACAATTCTTTAAGCATTGGCAACACACCGCTGGTACGGATCAACCACATCACCACTGATCTGAAATGTCGTGTGCTTGCCAAAGTGGAAGGACGGAACCCCGCCTATTCCGTCAAATGCAGAATCGGCGCGGCCATGATCTGGGCAGCCGAACGCGAAGGAATTCTGAAACCCGGCAGCAGGGATGTGACCATCATCGAGCCCACGTCAGGCAATACCGGGATTGCTCTCGCATTCGTTGCTGCCGCACGCGGCTATCCGATCATCCTGACGATGCCGGAAACCTACTCTGAAGAACGCCGCAGGATGTTGCGTTCATTTGGTGCTGAGCTGGTTCTGACGGACGGCGGTCAGGGCATGGCTGGAGCCATAGCGCAAGCTGAAGAAATCATAGCGAGCAACCCCGACGCCTACTTCATGCCCCAGCAGTTCAAGAATCCCGCGAATCCCGAGGTGCACTACACCACAACCGGCCCGGAAATCTGGCGGGATACAGATGGGACCGTCGATGTCCTCGTCGCCGGTATCGGTACAGGCGGAACCATCACTGGGGCGGGACGTTACCTCAAAGAACAGAACCCGCAATGCCTGACTATCGGTGTGGAACCCACCCACTCCCCGGTCCTGAGTCAGCTGCGTGCCGGTGAACCGCTCACACCCGGCCCCCACAAGATCCAGGGCATTGGCGCGGGATTCAAACCCGACATTCTCGATCTCGACCTGGTGGATGAACTGGTGACTGTCAGCAACGACGATTCGATCAGCACCGCCCGGCGACTGAGCCGGGAAGAAGGCATTACTTGTGGGATCTCCAGCGGGGCTGCTCTGTTTGCAGCCTGCAAAGTTGCCGCTCGTCCTGAGAGCAGCGGTAAAACAATTGTGACGGTGTTGCCGGACACGGGCGAACGCTACCTGTCCAGCACGCTCTTCGAGGACGTTTAGTGATGGAAGCGCTTCGTATCGGTTTAGAAGAGCCAAACGCGTACCTCAAGGCAAGCGATGCCAGGGACCGTATTGCGTGGGCGCTGGAACAGTACGGCGAGAACGCTGTTGTGTTAGCGAGCATGCAGAAGACGAGCTCCGTCATCCTGCACATGCTCCACGAGCTCGGTGCCACAAACGAGATTCTCTTCGTCGACACCGGCTTCCACTTCCACGAGACCTTACAGGCTCGGGACGAGCTGATGCGGCAATACGGGCTCAACCTTCACACCCTCTATCCCGAGCTGACACCTGCGCAACAGGAAGAGAGATATGAGCTCAAGCTCTACAACTACCTGGACGGTCAGCCCGACTGTTGCCGCATGCGCAAGGAAGAGCCTTTCCTGAAACACATGAGGGACAATGATCGCAAGCTCGTCATGCTGGGCCTGCGTTCAGAAGAGGACGACAAACGAAGAAACCTGCGCGCCCTCGAGCCTGATCCCAGGTTTGCCGGACATGCCCTGCACCCGCTGATCGACTGGTCGGACGATCAGGTGGAAGCATACATTCGTGAACACGATGTGCCGGTACATGCTCTGCACCGTCAGAACTACCCAAGCATCGGCTGCCAGGTGTGCACCACTCCCGTAACCGCCGGGGAAGATCCCCGCGCGGGACGCTGGCGCCATCTCAGGGAAAACGGGGAAGGCCCGAAGTATTGTGGGCTGAATTTTTCCGACGGGGGTGGAATCTAAGAAATCGCGGCTAAAGTACGACGCTAACGCGTCGGGCGAGTTTCGCTATGCGAAACTCGGTAAGGAATCGGTTCAACCGATTCCGACAGCGGCATTTAGCCGCGATCATTGCGTTCAGGCGTACGCCGGTTCAGGCTTAATCGCTTTACGAATCACATCCGCATAACCCCGGGACAGGCAATCGTGCCGGTCGAAAAACCCTTGAGATTTCAGAAGGTTATGCAGCTTAGGTAACCGATAACACGGCACGGCTGCACTCATGTGGTGCTCGAGGTGAAAGTTCACGTAGTTCGGGCCGATGAGGAGGCGCTCCCACCAGGACAATACGGTTGTTGCAGTGTTTTCCCGCACATCCGGGCTCAACCGGTCGATAGCCACACCATGTTCAGCGATGAACCGGAGCCGGAGGATCACCTGGTAAACAACAGCATGTGCGACCCACCAGAGCGCATAGGTCCACAGAACACCACTTGCCCACAATACGGCGATCAGGACGGCATGAGCCGATAGAAACGGTGCGTTTCGCAGTGGGCGAACCCGTTTCAACTGGGCGGTAATGGTTTTCCAGCCGGTGCGTCCCGTTGCATCGCGCAGGAACTTACGTTTGAGGCTCGCGCGAGAAGCTGGATAGCTGTTTGCGAGCGGCAGATCCGGATCGTCCCTGGTACCGGCAAAGCGATGGTGTTTGAGGTGGTAGTTACGGTACGCATACATCGACGTGTTGAGTAACGCACCAGCGACCCAGTGACCCACAAACTCATTGAGCCAGCGGGTTTTGAAAAAGACGCCATGGGAACAATCATGGTAAATCACGGCAAGCCCCAGCTGACGCCCTCCGACGAGGAGAATCGAAGCCAGGATAGTCAGCGGATTCAACCACATGACGGGCAAGGCAAACGCGACAGCAAATATCACGACGTTCACCAGCAACATCCAACCGGCACGCAGATCGGAGCGTACAAGATAGGGTTTGATTTCTTCTGTGGACAGGACGTCCGAAAGTTTGACGGCTGCCCCTACACTGTTGTCGACCTTGCTGGCCGCTGCATATTCGATATGATCACTCATGCGCGTTAATATAACAGACAAATCCAATAACTGTCAAATGGTGTTATAAACTTTGGCCACAACCCAGCTTTCCGCACGGGAACTGATCCTGACACTCATCGATTCCGCAGCCGCTGAGCGCCTGACCGCACGATACTTCGTCGCGGCCGGAGAACTATTTGACGTTGACCAGGCCAGCATACGTGTTGCCCTGGGCCGACTGGTCCGCGACGGCTCCCTGAAACAGGTTGAGCGCGGCGTCTATGGCCTCGCGTCACGGGCTGGAACGCTGCATCGCCTGGTACGCAACTGGTCGACGGTGGAAGACGATCTCAAACCCTGGGAAGGAGGATGGATAGGAATCGTATGTTCCCATCTGGGCCGCAGCGACAAGACCCGACTCCGCGGTCGTGAGCGCGCACTGCGATTACTGGGATTTGCCGAAACTCACGGTCTGTGGGTACGGCCTGACAATCTCAGAACATCAATGGCCGACCTCCGCATCAATCTGGTCGACCTGGGCCTCGACGAAGCGTCACTGACCCTCGAGATCGCAGGTCTTCTGCCGGAAGAATCAATCGATCCGGCAACGCTATGGCATATCTCAGCGTTGGAAGACCAGTATCGGACACTCTCTCAGCAACTTGAGGAGAGCCTGAATCGCCTGCCGGTCATGGATGATGCAGCGGCTGCGATAGAAACACTCTCGCTCGGACGCGAAGTCACGAGAGCCATCCTGCTGGATCCGTTGTTACCGGATGAGTGGATCGATACCTCGATGCGACGCGAAATGATCGATCTCATGAAGATATACGATGCCCAGGGTAAAACGTTCTGGCGTGGACTCTACCGACGCTACAACGACTGACTAGTCGAAGTGCAGGCCCTCGAAGTCATCGTCTGCCACAGCATTCAGCCGCTCGCGGTATTTGGGTGCGCCAAGCAGGTAGATCATATAACGCATCTTGTCATGACCATCGACGTTGGAGTTGTATCCCGTGAACCAGGATTTTGCCGTCGATAGCAACGAGCCCTTGTAAGACTCTTTTATTTCCTGAGTCCACAGCGCTTCTGCTTCTTTGTCAGCGATCACTCGTTTGTATCCATGATCACGCATATATGTGACCAACCGTGTCGCCCAGTCGACGACAAATTCGATACCCGGCGGAAAGTTGGATGAAACCGACCCACTCTGCGGCCCGGCCAGAGTGATGAGATTTGGAAATCCGGAAACCTGCGTGCCGAGATACGTGACCGGGCCATCGAACCATTTGTCCCTCAAGGTTGCTCCATCCAGCCCCTGGAATTCGATGCGATCAAATGCACCCGTGATCGCGTCAAACCCCGTGGCATAGATGATGACATCGAAATCACGTTCCTGATCGGACGTGCGTATACCTGTTTCGGTCACACACTCGATAGGCGTCTCGTTCACGTCGACAAGCTGGACGTTTTCCCGGTTATATGCCTCGTAATAGTTCGTCTCCATCGGCACCCGGCGGCTGCCGAAGCCGTGATCTTTAGGGATGAGCTTTTCAGCGACTTCGGGGTCCTTGACCCGTTCCCGGATCTTGTCGGCAATAAACTGCGAATATGCCTCGTTGGGTTCCTTTTCCACAAGGACATCACGGAAATTGCCAAGCCACACCCCAAATCCCGGAGATGCGTAGAGGTCCTCCCAGAATGCGAGCCGCTCCTCCTCGGGCACCTCATCAAAAACGCGACGGTCGGGACCGTGCAGGAAACTGCCGGGCGTTTTCTCCAGTTGTTGGAATATGTCGTCGTACCGTAACCTGATGCGATCCATCTCAGCCTTGTCGATGGGTCCATTGTTCAATGGTGCACACCAGTTCGGGCGACGTTGATAGACGACAAGCTCACCAACCTTGTCAGCAATCTCACCAATGACCTGGACACCCGTCGCACCGGTACCGATAACAGCCACTTTTTTGCCGTCCAGATCTACAGGCTCCTGAGGCCAGTAGTACGTATGGAAAGCTTCACCTCTGAAATCTTCCACACCGGGTATGCGCGGATAGGTCGCAGCCGAGAGCATGCCGATCGCGGTGACCAGAAGACTGCCGCTGAATGCCCGACCGTCTTCCGTTCGCACCGCCCAGGCGTTGGTGTCTTCGTCAAAGACACACGAGGCTACCTTGCAGTCGAATTGCATGCGCTCGCGCACATTCCACTTCTCAGCAACATAATTGAGATAACGCAGGGTCTCCGGCTGCCCGGCAAAGTGTTCGCTCCAGTTCCATTCAGCAAGGATCTCCGGGTCAATGGAGTAGCCGTACGTGTAACTTTCAGAATCAAAGCGGGCGCCGGGATAGCGATTCCAATACCATGTGCCGCCGAGGTCACTCCCCGCTTCCAGCACCACAGCGTCTACCCCGGCTTCGAGCATCCGGTGCAGCATGTAGATTCCACATACGCCAGCCCCGATGATCACCATCTCGTGGCGTTCCATGGATGAATCCAGAGAATGCGCTTCTGACATTATTCCTCCATAACCGACGCAAGACGCTCCGTCGCCTCCAGGTAGTCTTCCATAAACTCGCGCACAACGGTTCGGGTGTCCTGAATGTCATTCATCAGGCCAACACCCTGACCGACAAAAAACGTCGCAAGTTGTTTGGCTCCGCTGTGTCCGCCCTCAGCTAGTTTTGTGACCCTTCCGAGCGCCGGTTCACTGACCAGGGACATCAGTGGCATTGGCAGGGGTTCAGGCGCCTCTTCCGACTCCCACGCATCGGTCCAGTCGGAACGTAACTGCCGGGAGTATTTCCCCGTGCGATACTTGGATCGCACTGTCTGCCGTGACGTCGCCTGAACGTATTTCTCTTTTACCACCGGAGACGTTTCCGCCTCAGCTGTAGTCAGCCACATTGACCCGGTCCAGACGCCGTGCGCCCCCATCGCCATACAGGCCGCCATTTGCCTGCCCTGGACGATTCCGCCAGCGGCCAGCACAGCCACGTTGGAGCCTTCGACTGCCTGACACACTTCAGGCACCAGCACCATCGTGCTGACCTCGCCGCAATGCCCGCCGGCTTCTGTTCCCGCGACAACCAGGATATCGACACCCGCCTCGACCTGTTTAACAGCATGCTCTTTGGCACCAACCAGCGCCGCGGTGGCGACGCCGCGCTCTTTGCCCATCTCGAGCATGTACCGGGGTGGCACACCCAACGCGTTGGCGATGAGTTTTATCGGGTGCGAGAAAGCGACGTCGATGATGTTCGCCGCCTTGTTCTCCGTTAAAAAGCCGCTCGACGTGCGTATGCCCTGTTTTTCGTAAACATCACCCGCATCGATACCGTGGCTGGCCAGGATGTTGATTGCATAATCACGGTGATCCTCGGGTACCCGGGCAAGCATCGTTTCGCGGGTGTCATCATCGGTTGCCGCCATTGATGTTGGCGCGATGAGGTCGACCCCGTAAGGCATGCCGTTGATATGTTCATCGATCCAGTTGAGTTCTATTTCCAGCGTTTCGGCATCGTACCCGGCTGCACCGAGAACCCCCATGCCGCCCGCTTTTGACACCTCGACAACCACATCCCGGCAATGGGTGAACGCTATGAGCGGAAACTCGATTCCCAGCAGATCGCAAATTGGTGATTTCATATATCCCCCACTGGTTGATTGTTGGAATTGAGGAAGAGCTCGGCAAAAACCTCCGCCAAGTCATTGAATTCTTCCTGGGTCGACCGTTTAAAGGTCACCGTTGCAAGGCCACCCATGATACACGCTGACAGGATGTCCCCTGCTACGTGAGGGTCAATTGATGCGGGAAGTTCTCCAGATCGCTGCGCATCCAGGAAGATATCGCTGAATACATCATCAACCGCCCGTTGAGCATCCACAATCACGGCAAACCGCTCCGGCGATCGTGTCGATTCCAGGTTGGCAACCGCACCGAGACGTTGCAGAAGCCCGTCCTCCCGGTAGAGTTCAGCCGCTGCCTGCAGGAGCCTGCGCGTCTTCTCGCGCCAGCCTCCGGACACTGCGGTTGCTCTGCGAAAACCAGTTTCGATCTCCCGGTACATTTCCACAACGGTCGCAATGAAGAGTTCATCCTTTGACGAAAAGTGGTTGTAGATCGATGGTGCGGTGAGACCGGCTGCCCCGGCAACATCTGCCAGCGTCACGCCACTGTAACCGTTAGTGGCAAAAAGCGTGGCTGCAATCTGCATCAGGCGGGCACGCGTTTTCGCGCCCGATGACCCCTCCGGACGCCCCAGGCTTTTACCAGTCAGACGTGCTTTCGCCTGCATCGTCAGCCTGTCTGAAAGAGCTTGTTCAGATCCTCATCCGGCGTTTCGAGAATTGCGTCCACCCACTTGTGGAAACGCTGTCCGCCGCCCTCATTTCTTCCGAAGAGGACATGGTTACGAGCGCCAACATCCAGGTTTTTCTGCAGTGCGATACCCGTGGCGTAATCCTCTTCCTGGACGACAAACTTCAGGAAGTCAAACTGCTGTTGAGCTTCCTGTTTGAGTTCATCTGTGTCCGGTACCTTTTCCATCAGGAATATCTGGTTTGTGTACGACGTCTCAGGAGTGTCGCCCGGGAAGAGCTGAGAAATCATCACCGACCGTCCCCCGCCACCAAAACTCGCTATCGAGATATGCGGAAAGATCGTCCATACCCCGGCTACGAGGGTAGTGATTGGCCACTCTTCGTCAGTTTTTCCTTCAAACTCCTCGAGGCCCGCGTCCGGCCGCCCAAGGTGGGTGTGAGGGCCCCAGCTGTAGTAGTTCGCCTGGTTGCCGATTTCCGTCCCGAAGCTGTTCCGGTGGAGAATCGGCAGGTGGTAGTAGTCGAGGTACCCGTCATAAGCCACCTTCCAGTTCGGCCCTTCCACACGCTGCATGTGCTGAAAGTGCCAGTCTTTGAATCCGAACTGATCGAGCAACTCGTCGTAACCGGAAAGAAAGCGGCTGATATCGAGATCTGACTTTGGATCCAGCGTGACCCAGATAAGCCCCGACTTCTCCAGAGATGGTAGCTCCGTGAGCCCATATGCCCGCTTCTCTATCTCTCCAAAATCGTCTTCGGAGTAGATCGCAACCAGGTCACCGTCCGGACTGTAGGTCCACGCATGGTAAGGGCATGTGAACTTGTGAGCCGTTCCACAACCGTTGTCCACCAGCCGGGCTCCCCGGTGACTGCACATGTTGACGAACGCTTTGACTTCCCCACTGCGTGTACGGGTGATCAACACCTGTACCCCAGCGGCTTCCATCGCTTTGTAATCACCTGCCTCGGGAAGCTCGGCGGTTGCGGCAAGCATGAGCGGCATGCGCCGGAAAATCTTCGCTTTTTCAGCTTCCCAGCGCTCCGCGTCATAGTAGTACTCGATCGGTACCTGGTAGACGTCGTCAACCTGGTCCAGCGTACCATTTCGGCCGTGTTCCAGATCCTTTCTGGCCATCTCTACGAGTTGTGCGCGAGACATCGCAAATCTCCCTCTGGTGATGCATGAACATTAGTTAACAGTCGTTCATATATCAACACACACAGTCCCGTACCATAGGCAGATACACGCAAGGCGCGACGCATGTGTCGCGCTTGCATCAGCACGGAGAGCAACATGAAACACCTTATAATCGGCATTGTGCTCGGGCTGCTTGCAGGCGGTGGCGCCGGATTTGCCATTGGGATCTTTGCGTTCCCCTATCTTTTTCCGCCTCCGGAGGTCAACGAAACGGTTGGCGAACGGTCTGACGTTGCCGCTACCGCCACATTCATTCACGCCGACCCGTCAGACGCCGTCCACTACGGCCAGGGTACCGCCACCATCTACTCAGACCTCGTCCACCTCGAGAGTGATTTCCTGGTTGGCCCGGGTCCCAAATACCATGTTTACCTGGTACCAGACGCTGACGTCACACCGGACACACCTGTTGCAGACTCGATGTTCATAGATCTCGGCCGCCTGAAGTCATTTTCGGGCAGCCAGAATTACCCGATCCCCGAGGGCGTTGACCTGAATGACTACGGTTCGGTGGTCGTCTGGTGCGAGCAGTTCGGCGTTTTGATCTCACCGGCAAGGATTGTTTCAACCACGGATAATCGCGGCTGAAGCCGCTCCTACAAAAAAATCTCCAGACTGAAAGAGGCGCCCTAAAGCCGCTCCTACAGAGTTCGTTAGAACTCAGCCAGCAATCTCCGGACCTCGGGCGGTATCAGCCTCGATCAGTGCCGCGATTTCATCGTCCGTACGGCCAAGGTGTTTCAGGACCTCCACCGTCTGCTCACCGTGCGCCGGTGCTCCAGGCCCTGGTTCGATACGTTCTCCCCCGAACTGAGCCGGGAGCTTAACCTGCCGCATATTCCCAAGGCGCGAGTGCTCAACCTCGTTGATGCTGTCATTTGCCGCATACTGCGGATGATTGATTATTTCTTCGTAGGTCAGACACTTTGCTGCGGGAACATCGTTTTCTTTCAACTGCGCGAGCAACGCGTCTGTTTCCCACTCGAGAAACGCAAGGCGCAATATCTCCCGCAACTCCATGATGTTTGCTATGAGTTTTTCCTGACTGTTGAAGCGTTCATCTGCCAGGAGATCCAGCTTGTCGATTGCCGAGAGAAGACCAATCTGCTGAGCCTGGTTAGCGGCAGACAGCGTTACCCCCCCATCGCTTGTCACTGTCAGATCGTATAACAACTCACTCAACGGAGGCTGGTGCTCAGCATCATCGTCCAGGAGGGTCTGATGCATGAACCCATCCGGGAAAAGAAAGTACAGACCTGCGTCCATCATGCTGAGGTCGATGTGTTGCCCCTCGCCCGTTCGTTCGCGCTGGAAGAGTGCCGCGGTCACGGCCTGACATGCGGTGTATGCAGTCACCTTGTCGCAGGTCAGGTTGCGTACGAACTCCGGGCCTTCCTTGCCTTGTCCCTGGACCGCTGCAAATCCCACCTGGGCCTGGATAACCGGGTCATAGGCGGGTGTGTCCCGGTCAGGGCCTTTTGTGCCAAAGCCGGTTATCGCCGTAAATACCAGGCGCGGATTAATGGATCTCAGGTGGTCGCTGCCAAGACCGAGCTTATCCATCACACCTGGGCGGAAGTTGGTCAACAACACATCGGTTTCGGCTATCAGCTCTTCGATGACCCCGCGTCCCTCGTCGCTCTTGATGTCCAGGCGCAGTGACTGTTTGCCTCGATTGCAGTTGGCAAAGAGTGCCGAGATGCCGCCTTTGCTGCTGCCCAGAAATCGCATGGGGTCGCCGAGCTCAATGGGCTCTACTTTGATGACCCGCGCACCCTGTTCACCGAGCATCATGGCGGCAAACGATGCGGTGATCATCGTCGAAAATTCGAGAACGTTAATACCCTCAAGTGGCTTCATGTCCAATTCTTCCCTTACGGCGGTGAGATAGGATGTTAGCATCTCGTGCTTTACGAAAACGATCGCCATGTTCGAACATCCCAACCGACGACGCATCTATCTCATGAGACACGGAGAAGCCGCCTACGTCAGCGAAGACGGCACCGTGACCGACGATCCACGAAACGTGCCGCTGACCCGCGAGGGCCGCATCCAGGCGAGCAAACAGGCTGCTGTGCTTGCAAGCGTCGAGTTCGACAAAGCGATCTGTTCGGGACTTCCACGTACGGTACAGACCGCCGAACTGGTCCTTTCCCACCGGCAGGGGGTAAACCTGGAGAAAATTCCCGACCTCGAGGAGATCAAAGGCGGCGGGCGGGAATTTCCTGTCGAGAACGTGAACGAATGGCTGAAACACGTCGCCAATCCCTGGGCCGGCGCGGATCATCCGGAAGCAACTTTCCTCGGCGGTGAGCGGTTTATGGATTTTGCGGAACGGGTCACTCCGGCATTTGATCGCATCATCGCCGACATGTCGTGGCAGTGTCTGCTTCTGGTACTCCACGGTGCGGTGAACCGGATGATATTCAATCACGTAATGAACACCTCCTGGCAAGGCCAGATGTCCGTGGAGCAGGACAACTGCTGCATCAACATCATCGATGTCGATACAGACGAGGATGGCGTGGCGAACCGGTATCTGATCCGAGCAGTCAATCTCACAGCCTATGATCTCAACAAGTCGAGCATTCACCTCACGAATATGGAACAGACCGCGCAAAGAATCGGTGAGCTTCTGGCCGACGACAATTGAGTGAACTCCTTCTAAATTACCTGCGCTGGCCGTGGGTGCTCCTGGCCCTCAATCTCATCGTCCTGGTAGGCGCTGTATCCCAGACCACCCATTTCCGCTTCGATGCCTCTTCCGAAACGCTGGTTGTCGAGGGTGATCCCGACCTTGCCCTGTATAACCGGGTGGCGGCTACTTTTGGCGGTGATGACTACCTTTTCCTCACATTCGCCCCATCGGTTGGAGATCCGCTGACCAGGGAAAGCCTCCTGGTACTCGCCACACTTTCGTCCGAACTGGCGGCGGTCAATGGTGTGAAGGGAGTGTTCAGTGTTCTCGACATCCCCCTGCTGAAAAGTCCTCCCGTCGAAATTGCCGAACTCGCAGACGGTTTGAGAACACTGAGATCTGCTGACGCAGACCTGGAGGCCGCCCGGAAGGAACTGACCGCAAGCCCGTTCTTCCGCGAACTTCTGATCACCACAGACGGCACCACGACCGCGATAAAGATCGACCTTGCGCCTGACGAGAATCTCAAACGCCTGACAGCTGAACGCGAAGCGTTCGAAGCGAACGGTCTAGACAATGGTTCTGCGTGGGAAAAACACAACCTGGAGTACCGGGGTTCGAGAGACCGCTATCTCAAGGAACGGGAGCGGATCATTCAGGACATCCGGGCGGTCAAAACGAAGTATCGCAAATACGGAACGCTTCACCTGGGCGGGGTACCGATGATCGCGGTCGACATGATCACCTATGTCAAAAACGACCTGACGACATTTGGCGGCCTGGTGGTGGCACTGATGGTCGCCGCGCTGGCTCTCTTCTTTCGAAGACTCCGGTGGGTGTTTCTGCCTGTCGCAACGGCAACCCTGAGTGTCGTTTACACGGTGGGTCTTCTCGGGCTCCTGGAGTGGGAGGCTACGGTCATATCCTCCAACTTCATCTCTTTGCTGGCGATCACGACAATCTCGCTGACAATCCACCTGATCGTGCAGTACCGCGAGCTCCTCCACCTGGAACCCGACCTGGAAACAAGCCAACTAGCAGTCGAAACCGTTCGCCGAAAGTCTGCACCCTGCTTCTTTACAGCCCTGACAACCATGGCTGCATTCGGTTCGCTGACCGCAAGTGGCATCCTGCCCGTGGAGTATTTCGGCTGGATGATGTGCGTTGGCATTCTTGTTTCCTTCTTTGTGACATTTACCTTTTTCCCTGCAGTCCTGCTCCTCCTGCCGAAGGGAACACCACATAAATCGATCGCGAGCATCAACAACTTCATACGCGCGCTGGGAGACCTGGCCCGTTGGCGGCCAATGCTGATTGTCGTCAGCGGTGTAGTGATCGCCATCACAGCCTACTTTGGCATTCAGAAGGTGTCGCTGGATAACCGCTTCGCTGAGTACTTTGCCCCCGAGACAGAGATTTACCAGGGAATGAATTTCATCGACGAAAACCTCGGTGGCACCATCCCATTTGATGTCGTTTTGCGTTTCCCACCCTACGAAGACGACCCTGAAGAGGGGTTTGGTGACGACGACTTCGACGACTTCGGATTCGAGGACGAAGACCCTTACCCGGAACGCTACTGGTTTAACAGGCGGATGCTCGACACCCTCGAAAAGATGCACCGATACCTCGACAAGCAGCCCCAGGTCGGCAAGGTCATGTCTCTGACCGCACTTGAAGATCTTGCCCGGGAATTTACGGACGGCCGCAAACTCTCCCAGCTGGAAATGGTGGCGGTCCTGGGCGCCATACCCGACGATCTGCGAGCTGAGCTGATCAGGCCCTATGCTTCTCCGCACACGGGCGAACTCAGACTCTCAGCCCGCATCATCGAAAGCGCTCCATCTTTCGACCGGGACGAGTTTCGTGATGCTATCGAGCAGTTTGCCGCTGATGGTCTCTCTTTCGCCGAAGAAGACGTGGCAGTAACAGGCATGATGGTGTTGTTCAACGGCATGCTGAGCCAACTCCTGGATTCGCAGATAGACACTCTGAGTTATGTGCTGCTGGCTGTTTTCGTTATGTTCGTCGTCCTGCTGAGATCACTCCCGCATGCGCTTCTCGGGATGATTCCAAACACGCTCGCCGCAGCAACGATCATCTCCGCTATGGGGTATGCGGGTGTTCCCCTCGACATGATGACAACGACCGTGGCAGCCATCTGCATTGGCATCGGCGTCGATGACACTATTCATTATCTGCACCGGTTTCGCCGCGAATACGCCCGTTGGGGAGATCCGCGTGTGGCGGTGAGCTTCACCCACGCAAGCATCGGAAAAGCCCTCTACTACACTTCGGTGACAGTCATTGCAGGGTTTTCGGTATTGTACTTTTCCAACTTTGTCCCGACCGTCATGTTTGGGCTCTGGACTGCTCTCGCGATGACATTGGCGCTGCTCGCCAACGTCACGCTGCTGCCTGCTCTGCTGGTTCTGACACACGGGCAGCGTGCGCCGGATCCCACTGTGCGTACGGATGTGGACCCGGCTCAGCGGTCGCTGTGAGAATCGAGTAATCGCGGCTGAAGCCGCTCCTACAGAATTAGGAAGACGTTACTATCTTTGTAGGATCGGCTTCAGCCGCGATTGCCTTTCAGGAGATCGCGTAGTTTATCCATCAACGTGACGTACTTGAGGTCCGTCAGTTCGCCCGCATCTAGAAACAATCCTCCACACGTCGCACAGCGCTCGTACCAGACGTGGGTCTGATCCTCATCGGAAACTTTCTCCATACGCCCGTGACCCAACGGACAATCGATGTCGTCAAACTTATCGAGCTTGCGCCCAATCCTTGGGTCACCCGTATCGATGGCGGCTTCAGCCATCCACTCCCGTTTCATGTGCACGAGCATTTCCGGCTGACACCAGAGACCACCGCAGACATCACACCGGTGCACGTGTATCTCATTGTTATAACTTGCTGGCAACAGTTGCCCGGTACACTTTGGACAATCCAACTTCTGTCCCGCTCATGTAAAAGTTCATCCTCGCACACGCCGGGAACATGAACTACCTTTCGTAAAACGTCATAACAACCCCCTGGGAAGTTGCCCTTTGTTTAGTGAGGTTCAGGCGTCCGTTGAGTGGGCGTTCAAACAGCTTCCTGCCAGATCCCAGGACAACCGGAAAACGCCAGAGTCTGAATTCATCAACCAGATCAGCATCCAGCAGTGTCTGAATCAATCGTTGGCTGCCATGGACCTGGAGCAGTGGTCCCGGTCCGGCTTTAAGCGCAGTTACAGCTGCGACGACATCCCCACTGATGATCCGGGCGGGTTGCCAGGAGGCATCGTAGTCATCCCGGCTTGTGACGACATACTTTGTGCCTCGGTTGAGTCGTTGCGCCGGTATCGAGGTGTCTTCCTGATCAGACCAGTTGGGCGCAAACAGGTCGTACGTTGTCCGCCCCAGGAGAAGATCGTAAGGCTCAGCCATGGCTTCTTCGACCACCTGCCCCATCACCTCTTCCCAATAAGGCGCTGCCCAGCCACCCTGGGTAAACCCGTCGGAAGGATCTTCTTCCGAGCTGGTGGGGCTTTGCATGACGCCATCCAGCGTCACAAATGTCAGCAGTGCAAGTTTTCTCATCGTCTGTCCGCTCCAGGGATTTGACTGACGACGAATAACGACGGGTAAACCGGACCTAGCCGACCGCTGCGGCCAGTTCCTGCAACTGAGCAGTCGCTGCTTCTATTGCCTGGCCCACCACGTCTGGACCCGCCATCGTACGCTGCACGAGCACCTCGTTGACGGGACCGAGGCCCACAAGCGTGCACCATGCGTTGAAATAAGGTGACTGGAAGTCGAATGGATCGGGTTTCCCGTCTTTAGGGGCATAGTCGCCCCCACGCGAATAAATCACAGTCGCAACCCCGGATGCGAGACCCCGCGGACCGTTCTCGTCTCGCGTGAACGTCAGGCCCGGGTGGGTAATGAGATCAATATACTGCTTGAACCGGTATGGCACCGTGAAATTCCACATCGGCATGGCAAACAGGTAACTGTCAGCCGATTTGAACTCATCAACGAGCTCAACAATGGCACGCCACTGCTCCGATTCGGCATCGGTTAACTCCGCGTTGATGAACGCTTTCTGCTTGGCGGATGTGATTTCGAGCGTCACCTCAGGCAGATCACGGTCAAACAGGTCAATCTGCTGAACCTCAACGGAAGCAGGAAGCGCATCGAGAAAGACCTGACCAGCCTGGACCGCGGCTGACTGATCTCCCCGGGGTGATGCGTTGATATAGATTAGTTTCGACATTCGGTCTTGTTCCTTTCTTTCTTATTCATTTTGAGCCCGGTGGAAGACTCTGTAGAGGAGCCACGCCACCAACGGTAGCACTATCGCACCCAGCATGCCGAGCCAGACAGATTCCGATTCGACAGCTTCAGCACCTATCCATGCAAAAACCACCGCTACACCCGCATTTGCGAGTCCGGTAATGACGAGATAGCGGCGAAATGGATAAGTTGTCATCCCCGCAGCAAGGGTAGCGATGTCTCCAAACATCGGCACCGTCCGCGTCACAACCAGGGTAACGGCACCCAGGCGCTCGGCGAACTCGTGCGCTTTCTCGAGATCTTTCTCACCAACGAACTTCCTCGCCAGTGGTTGACCCGCAAACGTGCCGACACCGTATCCAAGCAGGCATCCCAGCGTCAGCCCAATCCAGATGACGAGGCTGCCAAGGCCCCAGCCAAACAGTGAACCGGCTGCGGTGTTGATCACACCATTTGGGACCGGAAAGAGAATATCTGAGGTCAGTGCTGTGATGACCACGAGCGCTGTCACTATCGGCTCATTGTCTGTCCAGGCAACGAGAGCCTCCACAAACGCGTTGGACTCATCTTCGAACAGCGCAACGGGGATGACGATGGTCGTGATCAGTATGACGAGAATGGATAACCACTTCAGCCAGACAGGCATGAGACTCTCCGGTTAATCCGACAAACCGTAACTGGTATAAACGCTGTGGGTCTCATCCACAAACCCAATCCGAATACCAAATTGACCCGTCTCGAGCCATTTGTACATTTCCCGTACCTGGGGCTCCACGGTTCCGAACGCAAGTTCCGCCCACGGCATCTCGTCGAGTCCAAACCACGCGATCTCCAATGCCTCGTCAGTCAGTTGATGTTCCGGGACGGAGTCCACCTCGCTGCGAAAAACCAGGTGGGTCTGTGTCATATGCAGCACCGTACTGACGCTGACGAGTTGCATCGTCTCCGGGTCGACGCGGATCCCCGTTTCTTCCTCGAGTTCCCTGCTCGCTGCTTCCTGAGGCGTTTCACCGGACTCCATATAACCACCAGGTAGTGCCCACTGACCAATGGCAGGCGCTATCCCCCGGCGCAGCCAGAGTATGCGATTCCGGTGACAGAGATAACACGCCACCAGCACACAGGGGCTGTCATAAAAAACTCGACCGCAGTTTCCACAAACCGAACGCTCGCGTCCGTCATCCATTAAACGCTCATCGAGTCTGCTGCCACAGTCCGAGCAGAAATTCATGATGTCCCCCATCTCGAGTGCCCACCTTACCGCTGTGTCGGACCGACCGCATCCACTCCTTGAAAAAGGTGCACCCACAACGCTATAGTGTCGCCCTGCCCTGCCGGCAAAACAATAATTATTATATATATCAATAACTTATAGAGTATTGGCAGGGATGCTCTTGGAGAGATTTTGCATGAAAACCCTCATGACCCGCGTTCTTGCGGGTGTTCTCATCTTTTTCACCGGGTCGACGTTCGCTGAAGAGTACGAAGGGCTCGAAGAAATTGTTGTGACAGCGACAAAAAGGACTCAGACCCTTCAGGAAGTAGGCCTGTCTGTGACTGCTCTGACAACAACAGACATTGAAGACATGGGCCTCACTGAGTATCTCGACTTCGCTGTACGCGTGCCTAACCTCGGTACCGCCTACCAGGCTGATGGTCGATTTGACGCAAACGCACCTGCTATCAGGGGCATTTTCGGCAGCGGTGATGCGGCTTCCGCCGCCACCACCGGTTTCTACAT
>JANQFF010000010.1 GCA_028277965.1 Pseudomonadales bacterium | reverse complement strand
TCTGAGGCGATCGACCGAGAGCGGCGACACGGCTCACGCGGACGTTCTGTGGCACGCAGGAAGAGAGTTCATAGGCGGCACGTTCTTCAGGATCTAGGGGACCGCAAAAAGCATTGAAAAATCACTACTGTCCGGTTATAAAGTGAAGAGCCGCAACTGGTTATGGAATGGGTCTTCTTGGTTTATGTCAGGAACGCGCGAAAGAGCCTGCAAAATAGGGGTATTCTCGAAAAGAGAGATGCTGAGGATTTGCAGGATTTGAGTGAGTTCCCGGTCTGTGCTGAGTTGCTTCTTGACAATGGCTACGAGCACGTATACACAGACGGCAATCCAGACCTGAGTCTTGACCGCATTGACTGATGTGCCGAAGAACGCTTTGATGCGCAGGTGCTGTTTGATCCACTTGAAGAACAGTTCCACCTGCCAGCGGCACTTGTAGAGCTGTGTGACGGTCAGCGCTGGCAGAGAGAAGTTGTTGGTCAGAAACGTGAACCGCTGTTGGATGTCGGCAGCATAGTATGTGATCCGCCGCAACGGGTCCGGGTAGAGCGTGGCGGTCTTCGGGCCGCGCAGACGAATGGTGCTGTCGCTGCGCAGACCAGTAGACTTGTCCACCTTCTGATAGGATCGTCGGACATAGTCGAGATTGCGTTTGCCTCGGATGACGAAGAACGCCAAGTCCTGAGTTAAGCGATACAGCCGGGCGAAGTCGGTGTAACCACGGTCCATCACATAGAAGGCGCCGGCCTCCACTGGGAGCAAGTCCAAGACGGTCACATCGGAGACGCTGCCGCTGGAAACGTGCACGAAACAAGGGATATTCCCCCGAAAATCCAGCAGCGTGTGCAGCTTGACTGCGCTCTTGCGACGTCGGTGTTGCGCCCACGGAAACAGAGACAGAGACAGGCACAGATCCACCGTGGTCGAGTCGAAGGCGTAAGCCGTTTGGTCCAGATCGAGCGCGAAGGCCTCGTCACTATAGAGCCTTCGGGCGTGTGCAATCAGCACCGTGGCTATGTCAGCGTAGATCCGCCAATCGCGCGACTCGTTGGCGTCAGCCAGCGTGCTTCGAGAGACCTTGCCGCGCAGTCCTGCGTGATACAGCTTGCTGTGCATCGCGCGCAGACACGTCTCGATGTCCCGCAGGCTCTCGCGGTATGTCAACTGCGCGAACGCCATGCACAGAAACTGATCCAGGCACGTGAACGACCGCACGCGTCGGTTGCCGCCATAGCGGCGGACGCACTTATTGAACTCGTGCCTGGGGAAGTAGTCCATCAACTGCGAAAATACAAGCCGTCCGGTGTGCATAGGCCATCCCTTTCCCTATTAGGTTGGGGAAATCATGGCCAAACTGGCACACTGCGTTGAAATCGAAAACGGGTGCCATCGCACGTATCTCACAGAACCGCATCACGTTACGCCAATAGCCGAATCTCTTAACCGGACAGTAGTGGTTTGATATGGTCATTTTTCATTTTGATATGGTCTTCCGCCTTGGGAGTCCTCTGCTGAGCGACACCCGGTACGACATCCCCAGCACCGTATGATGAATGGCCGCATAGTCAATCGACCATCCCGCCCTGGTGAGCCCGACACCCATCGACAGACGCTCCGGCTCGCCGCCGGCCCCCACCCGGATGGACACGGCCTTCGTCAGCTCATAGCTCAAACCCACGCCCGGTCCGACGGGCCAACCGGCTTCTTTCATCAACTCGGCGGAGAGATGGACACGGGGCACAGGTCTGCAA
>JANQFF010000009.1 GCA_028277965.1 Pseudomonadales bacterium | reverse complement strand
ATCCCCGCAAATGAGTTGCCTCATTATCTCAAATAGACACATCTTCAGTCCTGGGAGAATCGCGGCTAAAGCCGCTCCTACAGAAAAATCTCCAGGTTTTTAGATGCCGTCAAAAGCCGCCTTTTTCAGCTAGTTTCCGCTGAATTCCGGTTTTGTCTTGTCGAGATAGGCTTTGACCGCAACAGCCCTGTCCTCGGTGCTGGATGCAAACATGTTCTGATCGACATCCATGTGCATGATTGCGTGATTCAACGCATTGGCCAGCTGGTTGGTCGATTGTTTGATCATCTGTACCGCGACCGGCGGTTTAGCGACATACACTTCAGCCATTGCCAGGGCGGTGTCCACGAGATCGGAGCGGCTCACGAGTTCGTCAAGTACGCCCCAATCGAGCAGTGTCTCTGCGTGTACGCGCTCGCCGCCGGCTACGAGACGTTTGGCGCGGGCGGGGCCAACGAGATTGAGAATTAACGGCAGGCTTTTCCACATCAGGTTGACGCCAATATCGATCTCGGGGTACTGGATGAAGCAGTCATCAGCGCCGACGCGGAAATCACAGGCTGTCGCAATACATGCGCCACCGCCCATCGCCGCTCCGTTCCAGGCAGCGATTGTTATCTGATCCACATTGAGCAGCGCTTCGATCGTGCGTTCACCCATACGCATGCGCCGACGGCGCAGGACCAGCGGGACTTTGTACGCGTCACCGCTGTCCGTCAGGTCTGCGCCCGACGAAAAGTGTTTTCCCTGACCTGTGAATATCACAACCCGTGTTTCCGCCGAATCACGAAAACCCAGGCAAACGTCTTCTATCTCTGCGAGGTGTTCGTAGTGCAGCGCGTTGGCTTTGTCCGGGCGGGCGAACTCCACAACGGCGATCGGGCCGTCGTGCCGCAAATTGAGATGTTTGTAGGTCATCGGATGAGTTTAGCAACAAATAAGCAGAGACTGAGGTCCTTGTCAGGACCTCCAGTCCCTGCTGGAGAAGAGATAAGAGGGATATCCGTGGGAAGGGGAGGGAGGGGAGGATGCGGATATCCCTCGAGGAAACTACATTCGCTGTTCGTTTCGAGAAAGAATGTTACGTTGGGTAACACAGGAATGCCACCTACGGTAACGCAACATATTGTTGCGATAATGCAACAAAGACGCTACCGTACATGTATGAACTGGGACGACTACAGGTATGTGGGTGTGCTCGCCGCGGCAGGAACAGTGCGGGATGCAGCCAGAGAGCTGAAGGTCAATGCCTCGACGGTCACCCGCCGCATCGATCAGCTTGAAGAGCGCCTGGGTGTAAAGCTTTTCTTTCGCCAGGCGCGTGGTGTGCAGGTCACGAACGAAGGCGCGCGGGTGCTTGAACACATTCGCAGGGTCGAGGACGACCTGACGCAGATCGAGACAACGCTGTTGGGTCTGGATCAGAATCTCGAGGGCGGTGTGAGCATGGCGATCGATGAGTGTGTGGGCTCGATGCACTTCTATCGGGTCATCGCTGAGTTTCAACGCACCTACCCGGCGATCACTGTCTCAGTCCATCCCGTTTCTGAGGGACTGCGGCTCGACCGGGGCGAGGTGGATGCTGAGCTGAGATTGACGAACGCGCCACCTGAACATCTTGTGGGCAGGCCACTGGGTGTAGTTGAGCTGGGTGTTTACCGAAGCGCCGCGAATACGGAAGGCTGGGTTGAATGGCATGAGGAAAGTGAAATTGCCCACGAAAACCAGCTTATCCGAGCAAGGTATGTTCCAAACGTACAGATCCGTTTTGTTGGGAGTACGCTGGGTATCATCAGCCATGCGATTCGTTCCGGATTGGGTGCCGGTATCCTCCCAAGGGTTGTCGGCGACAGTGATCCTCTGCTACAACGGGTCGAAGAAATCCCCATCGAAGCATCTGCTGAGCTCTGGCTGTTGACTCACCCGAACCGGCGTGGTGCACGAAAAATACAGGTACTGACACAACACTTGATGCAACAGCTGACCCAGACTCAAATCCATTCATCCCATCAGTTTTCTCCTCAATCCTCTTCCCGGTCAGGGGAGCCTGGTCTCCCGGACCATTCACATCCGGGCCAATAGTTGTGTCTGAGATTCACCTCGACGCACCAGCGTCGCACATCTACTTTTCTCAGCGATTGCGGCTGCACTACGTTGACTGGGGCAACAATGGGGCAGCGCCTGTCGTCATGGTGCATGGCATTCAGGATCACTGCCGGACCTGGGATGCGATGGCTCGAGAGCTGACTGGCGATCATCACGTGGTCGCACCCGATCTGCGTGGCCATGGCGACTCGGAATGGTTGCGTGGATCCGCTTATCAATACCTTGACTACGTTTATGACGTGCACCAACTGATTGTCCAGGCGA
This sequence comes from Pseudomonadales bacterium, assembly GCA_028277965.1. GTDB lineage: Bacteria > Pseudomonadota > Gammaproteobacteria > Pseudomonadales > Azotimanducaceae > UBA4421. The sequence continues at coordinate 2,027 of JANQFF010000009.1, read as the reverse complement.
ACCTGGCTCCTGTAACGCTGGTTGGCCACAGCCTGGGGGGAGCGATCTGTGCGCTCTTTGCAGGGGTCTATCCTGAACTCGTTGAACGCCTCATTGTGATTGAAGGTATTGGTCTTTATGTCTCCGACGAAATCCCGGACACTCCTTCCGGTCGCATCCGAAACTGGATCTCGAGTACGCGGGGACTGGCTGCCCGTATCCCCCGGCGTTATCCGGACCTGGAAGATGCCTATAAACGTATGCAGGAAGCGAACCCCCAGCTGACGGAAGATCAGGCGCTGCACCTGACCGTCCATGGCTCAAATCAGAACGAAGACGGCACGTATTCCTGGAAATTCGATAATTACACGTTCAACTTCACCCCATCCAATTTGAACCATGACGAGACACGAGAGGTATGGCGCAATATCACGGCACCGGTGCTCATCATCAACGCTGAGCACGGGTTGGAACACCGGATTGGCCAGAATGACACCCTTAAAGAATTCCGGGACGTCCGCCTGGAAGTTGTACCGGATGCGGAACACTGGACGTACCACGATCAACCGGAAATTGTGGTCGATCTGGTACGTAATTTTCTCGATACCTCTTGTGTGTAACAGCGGTACAGGCGCAAACTAAATCATGGAAATGATGCGTTGGTAGAGGCGCAAGGGATGCCACAGGCACCAGTCCGGCTGCGGTGCGAGTTTACGAATAATCCTCTGGGCGTCGCGGTGCAGAAGCCGCGTCTGTCGTGGTGGACCGACGACGACAGAGACGCCGAAATCCAGTCCGCGTATGAAATCGTCGCTGCAAGTTCAGAACGCCTGCTGGGGGGTGATCAGGCGGATGTCTGGCATTCCGGCCGGGTGGATTCGGACCGCTGTGCACATGTGGCCTACGAAGGTCCCGAATTGCTGTCCGGACAGCGGATCTGGTGGAAAGTCCGAACGTTCGACAGTGACGGCCTGAGCAGCGGGTGGAGTGAACCCGCGTTCTTCGAGATGGGCCTGCTCAACACGGAGGACTGGGAGGCAACCTCGTGGATCGCAACCGATCTCCAGGGGAGTTTCAGCCACTCAAGTCCCGTTGCCGTCATACGGCGCGAGTTTGAACTCCCGGACGAGACGCTGAGTGCGCGTCTCTATGTGGCTGCGCTTGGAGATTACCGGGCTGAGATCAACGGCCAGAGGATTGCCGGGTGTACCTTCCCGGCTGTCTGGTGTGAATACGATGACGAAGTGTATTACCAGACGTACGACATTACGCCGCACCTCTCAGAAGGTGCCAACGCAATTGGTGTCCTCCTTTCCGACGGATACTTCGCGGGGGACCTTGCCGGTGCAGGGCGCAACGTATACGGAGCCCGTCCTCGCCTGCGGGCCTTGATCAGGGCGGATCTTGCAGACGGACAGCAGGTCGTTTTCGGGAGTGATCAAAGCTGGCGCTGGACGGCGAGCTGGATTCTCGCGGCAGAATTAAATGGCGGGGAGGACCTGGATGCGCGGCAATACAGGCCAGGTTGGAGTCGCCCTGGGTTTGTCGAGCAGCGCTGGCTGCCAGTTGAACCGCTGAACGACCGCACGCCGGAACTCAGAAGTCAGCAGTACGAATCCATCGATGTCACTCGCGAGCTCAGGGCGCTCGACGATCCGCGGGAAAGCCGCGCAGGGGAGCGGTCGAACCTTGTCTATGACTTTGGCAACGTTGTTGTTGGCAGGTCAGCAATCGAGCTCACTTGTGCCGGTAGCGATGAGGTTTGCGTCTACTACAGCCTGGACGAGACATTCGATACATACACGGTGGACCGGATCACCACGCCGGAGGATCGGGAACGCTGGATGTTCCGACCCGAATTTGCGGTGCACAGCTTCCGCTACCTGAAGGTCGAGTACACGCGCGCCCGAACGAGGGTCGGCGGAGTGGTTGCAACGCGTCTTGGGTTTTCGGAGAAGCCGGCGCTCGAGTTTCTCTCCGATCACTCGACGCCCAATGAGCTGATTGAGGTGATGCACCAGAGCATCGAAGGTGTTGCTCTGTCCGTT
>JANQFF010000516.1 GCA_028277965.1 Pseudomonadales bacterium | reverse complement strand
CGGTCTCCTCAGGGTTAGGCAGCTGTGCAAAGATTTCGAAGGCACGCTCGACCGTTTCAGACGCGCTGGCGCGCGGAATGAGGCGTTCAGACGTTTGTGTCCAGGACGTGGACCGTCAGGCCCTGTTCGACGCCAACCGATGCCACTTCAAGCCCAATGTAACCGCCGCCGACGATGACCAGGCTTTTACCGGCCGCCATTTCACCGCGGATCGCATCCACGTCTGCGATCGTGCGCAGGTAGTGGATACCGTTCAGATTTGAACCTTCTATGTTGAGCATCCGCGGACGCGAGCCGGTGCTCAGAATCAGCTTGTCGTACTCAATCGCTTCACCGTTGTCGAGTTCGACGGTCTTCGCTTCGCGGTCAATGCGTGTGGCTGTGACGCCGAGCTTGAGTGTGACGTCTTTGTCGGCGTAGAACTTTTCGGGCCGTAAGTAGACTTTGTCGAGACCCTGTTCACCGGACAGGTATTGTTTTGACAATGGCGGCCTTTGATATGGGATGTGTGGCTCATCGCCGATGATGGTGATGGGACCCTCGTATTTTTCCTGCCGCAGGCTTGCGGCTGCCTGACCGGCGGCGTGTCCGGCGCCGATGATGACCATACCTGCCATGAAAGCTCCTGTTTCTTATTCTGTGTTCGCGAGGCGGTAGTTTAACCCGACGTGCTATTCTTGAGCAGTCAGTAGATGTATGTAAGGGGGAGCATTGCCTGAGTTTCTGACGTTGTCTGAGATCGTTAAAAAGGCCAGGGAGAAACTCGATCAGGGTGCCTGGGACTATCTGCGCGGCGGTGCGGATACGGAGAGTGCCGTTCGCAGGAATCGTGAGGCAGTGGAATCATGGGTCTTCAAGCCCCGTGTGCTCAACGATGTAAGCAGTGTCGATGCCACCACGGAGTTTCTCGGTGTCCCTCTGCGTATACCTGTCGTGATGCCACCCATCGGATCAGTGCAGATATTCGAAGAAGGTGGTGGTGCAAGCGTTGCGCGTGCCGCAAAAGAGTTCGGCATCCTGCAGATCCTGAGTTCGGTGTGCTGGCCTGATTTTGAAACGCTTGCGAAAGAGGTTCCGGGACCACGTATTTACCAGCTCTACCTCGTCAGTGACGAAGCCTGGATGGACGATATCATCGAGCGGTGTATGGAAGCCGGGTACACGGGCTTCTGTCTTACCGCAGACACGCAGACGTATTCGCGTCGGGAACGGGACATCATGAAACGCTGGATACCGCTATCCGGTCGGGTAACCGGAGGTGGTGACTTCAGTCCCCAGGCAAAAATGACCTGGGACACCGTGGCTCACATAAAGGAGAAGTTCGACATCCCTCTCGTCATCAAGGGGGTTGGTGTGGCGGAGGATGCACGGCTCTGTGTTGAAGCCGGCGTAGACGTCGTTTATGTGAGCAACCACGGAGGACGCCAGCTCGATCACACGCGGGGTTGCATCGACGCATTGCCGGAGGTGACGGAGGCGGTGGCCGGGCGCGTTCCTGTTCTCGTGGATGGCGGGTTCATGCGCGGGGCGGATGTCGTGAAAGCAATGTGCCTGGGGGCAACAGCGGTTGGCATGGGCAGGTTTGAAGCGCTGGCCATGGCGGCGGGTGGTGAGTCTGCACTCCTGAAGGCTCTGGAAATCCTCGAACACGAAATCAAAACAACCATGGCGCTTGCCGGTATTGACTCTATCGCCGGGCTGACACCGGATCTCGTGGAGCGTCAGTACCCGTTGCGACCGGCTCACGTGCTGAGTGCGTTTCCGCTGATTGAAGAAGGATATTAGGACAAAAATCCTTCTTTGAGGCAGTTTTGGGGAGAAACGTACCGGTAGAATCGGTTGTATGAGGTGATTTGCAATCATATTGCATACCACCGGCTCTACACTGAGCACCTGAATTCTGAAGGTGTTCGAGATGTATCGGGACTTCGATCATGAAGCGGTGATCACCAGGAGCGACCGTTTGAGCGGCATGACGGCAGTCGTCGCTGTTCACTCGACCGCGTTGGGACCTGCCGCAGGTGGTTGCCGGCGTTGGGTATACCCCGACCGGGGAGCCGCTCTGGAAGATGCGCTCAAGCTGTCGCGGGGCATGACTCTCAAGAATGCGCTTGCCGGGGTGCCCTTCGGCGGGGGCAAGAGTGTGATCCTGAGTGATGGACAGGCGCCAACCGAAAGACAGCTTGCGGTATTTGCTGAATGGCTGAACGAACTCGACGGTCAGTATGTCACCGCTGAAGACGTGGGTATGGGTTTAGCGCAGATACGGACCCTTGCGCGTTATACGTCACATGTTTCCGGTCTGGGACGCGAGGATGCGGGTCTGGATATAGGTGGTGATCCGTCGCCGAAAACGGCTTATGGCGTTTTTCTGGGTCTTGAGCGTGCCTGTCAGATTCGCCTTGGAACGTCGGATCTCCGGGGCGTGCGTGTTGCCGTGATGGGCCTTGGCGCCGTCGGGATGGCGCTGTGTGCACATCTTCACAACACGGGTGCCTTGCTTACCGTTACCGATCTCGACCAAAAACGGGTTGCCATGGCGATTGAGAACTTCGGGGCAACCGGCGTTGCTCCTGACGAGCTTCTGCTCCGTCCGCACGATGTTTTTGCCCCTTGCGCCCTCGGTGGGGTGATTGATCACGAAACCGCAAAAACGATACCGGTGCGGGTGATCGCCGGGGCTGCAAACAATCAGCTTGTCGACGATGTCTGCGCGGATCTGCTGAATGAAAGAAATGTGCTCTATGCGCCGGATTTTGTCGTAAACGCAGGTGGTGTGATCAGCGTTTCGGCTGAAATCCTGATGCAGCAGGGCCGATATGAGGCATCTGTGGCGCCGGATGTCTGGGTACAGACGCGCATCGACGGCATCAGCGAGCGGCTCACAAAAATTGTCCAGGAAGCCCACAAGCGTGGTGTTTCCACAGCGCGGGTTGCCGAGGAGCAGGCGCTCAGGATAGTTACCGGAAACTGCCAGCAGGCGGCATAAGAAACTAGTAACAATGGGGTCAGACGCATAGCGTCTGACGGGCGAGCAGCGCCTGGCGTGCTAGCCAGGTGCGTTGAAGCGAGCCCTGGGGCAGTTTGAGCCGTATTTGTTGCGCCAGGGATGGCGGAGTAGACCTCGAACGATCAGTCTTTAGGTACCGGCATCGGGAACGGCGTGACCTTTTCCCCTTTGCTATCGGTGATCTTGGCCACACCTTCCTTTTCGACTTCGTCGATGCGCACAATCGCGTGCATTGGGATGAACGATCGCTGGACGCCTTCAAACTCTGCACGGAGCCGGTCTTCCGAGGGGTCGATGAGCATCTGGGAACGGTTGCCGAAGGTGTAATCCTCTATCTCTACGAAACCGTACAGCTCACTCTGATAGATGTTGCGGGCATAGACCTCGTAGATCTGTCCCTGGTTGTGGAACAGAACCTTGAATATGCTCTTTACGTCTTTGTCGCTCATCTGAAATACACGTGGTGCCGAAACCGTTTACGGACCGACCACAATAGGGCCAATTCTCTGCGTTTCAAGGGATTTCGACGAATTCGTTTCCGTTGAATATAATGCGCCGCCCTCTGAAATAGCCTGAGAAAAGCCCTTTGTCAGACATCCGAATATGACCCGCAAGCTATACGTCAAAACACACGGCTGCCAGATGAACGAATACGACTCGGCGCGCATGGCGGATGCGCTCCGTGTGGCGGATGGTTATGAGCTTGTGGGGGACGAGGCAGACGCGGATGTGATCCTGCTGAACACCTGTTCGATCAGGGAGAAAGCCCAGGAAAAAGTATTCCATCAGCTGGGCCGGTGGCGTTCTCTCAAGGAGGACAATCCCGATCTCATCATTGGTGTTGGCGGCTGTGTCGCGAGCCAGGAAGGGGACGCGATCCGCAAACGTGCACCTTATGTTGATCTCGTGTTCGGCCCCCAGACGATCCACCGACTACCGGAGATGGTGGCGGACAATAGCGAAAGAAGGCTTCCGGTTGTGGATGTCACGTTTCCGGAGGTGGAGAAATTCGATCGGCTGCCGGAACCTCGGAAAGACGGTCCCGCGGCTTTTGTGTCCGTCATGGAAGGTTGCAGCAAGTACTGCACGTTCTGTGTTGTGCCGTACACCCGTGGTGAAGAGGTAAGCCGCTCCGTCAGTTCGGTCATGCGGGAAGTGGTGGCCCTGGCCGGGCAGGGGGTCAGGGAAATACATCTGCTTGGACAGAACGTGAATTCCTACCGTGGTGAAATCGACGCGGACGTCGCGGATCTGGCGGAACTCATTCACTATGTGAGCCGTATCGACGGTGTCGAACGGATCCGTTACACCACATCGCACCCGCTCGACTTCTCGGACACACTCATTGAGGCTTACGCTGAGGTTCCGGAACTCGTTAATCACCTGCATCTGCCGGTGCAGTCGGGTTCAGACCGGATTCTCAAGGCCATGAAGCGCGGGCACGGACGTGAGATGTATCTCGAGAAAATCGGACGGCTGCGTGATATACGCCCCGACATCAGTCTGTCGTCAGATTTCATTGTTGGTTTCCCCGGTGAGACGGATGAGGACTTTGCCGACACGCTCGCACTTATTGACGAGGTGGTATTCGACGTTTCATTCAGTTTTATCTACAGCGCGCGTCCCGGGACACCAGCGGCGGCGTTGCCTGACGAAACACCGATGGAAGTCAAGAAAGAGCGCCTGGAAGTCCTGCAGGCACGCTTGAGGGAACAGGCGGCGGGTATCGCAGAACGGATGGTCGGTCGGCGCGAGCGAGTGCTCGTGACGGGACATTCCGCAAAGGCGGATGAAGAACTGGCGGGACGCACGGAAAACAACAGAGTGGTGAATTTTGCAGGGCCGACGAGCCTGATAGGCGGATTTGCTGACGTTACGATCACCGAGGCGCTCCCGAACTCCCTGCGCGGAAGTCAGAGCAGTTAAAACACCATTTGACTACCCAGCCTCACGGCATATCCTTGGTTCCGATGAACTGCTTGCAAGGGAGATAACAACATCGCGTCCAGTGAAGAAGCGCAGGTAATAGCGCTGACCCGCCGGGTTCTTCTTGAACCCAACGATCCCAAACGTCTCGCCGCGCTGTGCGGCCCATTTGATCAGAACATCAAGCATCTCGAACGACGGTTAGCAGTCCATATCCGTAACCGCGGCAATGAGTTTCAGGTCAGTGGTCCGGAACCGAGGGTTGAAGCGGCCAGTGCGCTTTTACACCAGCTCTACAGGGAAACGTATAACCGCGATTCGATCGAACCGGATTTTGTCCATGTATATCTGCAGGAAGCCGGTGTCGAGGCGCTGGTGGATGGCGAGCGTTCGCAGGAGGGCGGGGGCGGAAGTGGTGAAGGTGGTGAGCTTGTCATCAGAACCTACAAAAAACCGATCAAACCGAGAGGCGCCAATCAGCTTGCATACTGCCAGGCGATCCGTACTCACGATGTGAATTTCGGTATTGGACCCGCGGGAACAGGGAAGACGTTTCTGGCGGTAGCCTGTGCTGTTGAAGCGCTTGAATCCCAGAGGGTGTCACGGATACTTCTCGTCAGACCAGCGGTGGAGGCGGGAGAAAAACTTGGTTTTCTCCCGGGAGATCTGGCGCAGAAAATCGATCCTTACCTGCGTCCGCTGTACGACGCCCTCTATGAAATGATGGGGATAGAGCGCGTCACGAAATTCATTGAGCGCAACATCATCGAGGTGGCGCCACTGGCCTACATGCGCGGACGGACGCTCAACAACGCTTTCATCATCCTTGATGAAAGCCAGAACACGACAATCGCCCAGATGAAAATGTTCCTGACCAGAATTGGGTTTGGATCGACGGCAGTGATTACAGGTGACATCACCCAGATCGACCTGCCGCGTGGAGAAAGCTCGGGTCTGGTCAATGTGAGAAACGTTCTTCGAAGTATCGAAGGCATCAGCTTCACACACTTTGGCTCCAGGGATGTGGTACGCCACCCGTTGGTGCAGAAGATTGTGGATGCGTATGCGGCTTCGGACGCGGCCAGCAAATCCGATACAGACAGAGATGCCGGTTGAGCTGCAGTTTGCGGAAGCACTGAAAGCTGAACACCGGGAGCTAGTAGAAAAATGGTCTCCGGCACGGGCAATGGGAGAGATTGCTCGTTGTACCGCTAGTGATGTCTCGTCGCGGGAAGTCTGCCTGCGTTTCTGTGAGGAGGACGAATCTGCCGATCTCAACCGCACGTACCGTGGCTACGACAAACCCACGAACGTCCTCAGTTTTCCTGCCGCGATTGACTTGCCAACAGCGGACCCGCTCCCGCTGGGTGACCTCGCAATCTGTATCCCGGTTGTGATTCAGGAGAGCGTTGATCAGGAGAAGTCTTTGAACAACCACCTCACACACCTGTTTGTGCATGGGGTTCTCCATCTGCTTGGATACGACCACGAAAACGACCGCGATGCGGAGTCCATGGAAGCGGTTGAAGTCGAAATCCTGGCTGCGCTCGGAATTCGCAATCCGTACTGTATTTAGGTATACATGCAATCGAGGACACTGCTGTACAAGTTACACACCAGATGAGCGATACCCTCCCGCGTCGCCACGCGGATGGTGAAGCACAAGACGAAAACCGGTCCGAGCCGAAACGCTCCGTACGCGAGTGGATAGCGGACCTGTTTTCTGACGAACCCGATGATCTCACGCAACTGATTGAGATGTTACGGGCGGCCGCGGACAAACATCTATTCGACGACAACGCGCTGAACATTATCCTGGGTGCTCTCCATGTCGGCGACATGCATGTGCGCGACGTGATGATTCCCGTTTCTTCCCTGGTTGTGGTGCGGGAAGATGAGGATCCTGAGGCATTTCTCCCGATGGTGATCGAAAGCCGGCACTCGAGGTTTCCGGTTGTTGGTGCCAATCTCAACGACGTCAAAGGCATCCTTCACGCCAAAGACCTGCTCCCGCTTGTCCTTGAAAGCGATAGCAGCAGCTTTTCAATGAAAGACTGTATCCGTCCGGCTGCTGTTGTCCCTGAAAGCAAACGGCTCAACGTCCTGTTGCAGGAGTTCCGGGCGACACGCAACCATATGGCTGTGGTCGTTGACGAGTATGGTCAGATATCCGGTGCTGTAACGATTGAGGATGTGCTCGAGCAGATTGTCGGGGATATCGAAGACGAATACGACGTCGAAGACGACACAGCCGTTACACAAATCGAATCGAACAGCTACAACGTCAAGGCAAACGTCTCCATCGAAGACTTCAACGAATATTTCTCTACAGACATCGAAGATGAAGAATTCGACACCATCGGTGGGGTTGTCCTGCAGGCGTTTGGTCATGTTCCCGACCGCGGTGAATGTGTCGATCTGTATGGATTCAAATTCGAGGTTCTGAACGCGGACTCGCGAAGGTTGCGCCTGCTGCGCGTCAGCACCCCCAAATGAACCTCCTCCTGGCGGCTGCGCTGGGTGTCATTTTTCCTCTTGGCTTTGCACCGTTCGACCTTTGGCCGGCGACGTTCATGTCCCTTGCCGGGTTTTTCTGGTTGCTGGAACGTACGCCGCGTCCAATTCTCGCCGCGTGGGTATTCGGACTCGGCAAATATGGGCTTGGGGCGTCCTGGATTTATGTCAGCATCAACGTTTACGGCAACGCGCCCCCGCCACTGGCAGCGGCGCTCGTTGGTATCTTTGTTGCGAGTATGGCTGCACTGTTTGTACTCCCGGTCGGGTGGATGTATTCGCAGTTACGCGGCGGGAAAATATGGGAGCGTGTTTTGCTCTTTGGTGCTTGCTGGGGAGTAATGGACTGGGCACTGACGTGGCTTCTCACCGGATTTCCCTGGCTCTTTCCGGGTTATGCCTTCATGGAAACACCGGTTATGGGGTTTGCGCCGCTGGCCGGGGTGCTCGGCATTGGATTTCTCATAGCTGTGAGCGCGGCTGCAGCCGGAGCGTTGATATTCGTGAGAGATCTCAGGGTTGTGATGATCGCTCTCGGATCATTGCCGTGGCTGTTCGGCTGGGGGTTGTCCCACGTGACGTGGGTCGAGGATGGCGCCGTCCGGAAGGTTGCCCTCGTGCAGGGGAATCTCGACCAGGCGATCAAGTGGAACGTTGACCAACGCTCGGCAAACGTGGCCAAACATATTGATCTGTCGGAAGAACACTGGGATGTGGATCTCATGGTATGGCCGGAAGCTGCGATCACGATGTATCCGCAGCAGGCTCAGGATCTTCTCGAATACCTCTCGCGACGTGGACATTCGACCAACACGAACCTCGTTGTAGGTATACCGGGGGCACGTCAGTTGCCAGACGGCAACTTTGGATTCGAGAACCTGGCAATGGGTCTGGGGCTCGCAGATGGCCGGTTTGCGAAACAACACCTGGTGCCCTTTGGCGAATACGTCCCCTTTGAGGATGTACTGCGAGGACTGATCGAGTTTTTCGACCTGCCGATGTCCAATGCCGTGTCAGGAGCGTCCGATCAGCGCAACATCCGGCTGGCTTTCGGAGAGGCTGCGCTTGCGATCTGCTACGAAATAGCCTACCCCGAGAGTATGCGACAACGCGGAGCGTCGGCGGATGTGCTCATCACCATCTCCAACGATACCTGGTTTGGGGAGAGTATTGGCCCGCATCAGCACATGCAGATAGCCCGTATGCGGGCCGCTGAAAATGGCCGTTGGCTGCTGCGGGGAACCAATAACGGCATCACAGCGATCGTGAATGCGAGGGGTGAAATTGTTGAGCAGCTTCCACAGTTTGTTGCTGCGACGCTGCGTGGCGAGATGCGCGTTATGAAAGGAAAGACCCCGTTCAGCCTTGTTGGTGACTGGCCAACGCTTGCGAGCATCGTTCTGGTGTTGGGGTTTATGTTGTGGTTTAAAGGGCGCAGGGAAATGAAAGGAGATGAAAGTGGCACCACCACCTAAGTTCGGCACCGTGGCAGTCACGGGCGCTGCGGGATTCATCGGGAGCTGGGTTGTCCGGTTGCTTCTTGAGAAAGGCTACCGTGTGCGTGCGTGTGTGCGCGACGTCGACGATCCGGAGCGCACTGATTTTCTGAAGAACATGCCTGCCTATTCGTCAGGGCGGCTGACGTTGCACGCAGCAGATCTCGACAACGACGGCTGCTTCGATGAGATTTTCAAAGGCTGCCATGGTGTGTGCCACGTTTCTCACGTCAGTGACTATGACGATCAGGACTATGTCAGACGCGTATGTGATCACATTATTAAAAGTGTGAACGAATCGGGTACGGTAACGCGGGTTATCGTGACCTCGAGTATCGCGGCGGTGATCTCCGAAGCAGATATCCACGAGATTGCCCGTCGTCCTGTCTGCTATGAAGACCGCTATCCCGATGAACAGAACCCCAAGCGGACCCCGGAACGGGGCCAGGGTTATTCGATGGGCAAAGTGCTGGCCCAACGAGCGTTTTCTGATGCCGCGGAAGCGCACGACGGGTGGGATGCCATTACGGTGTGCCCTGCAGACAACGTGGGGCCGATACAGTCGGCGCACCAGAAAGACATGGGTCCGTG
>JANQFF010000502.1 GCA_028277965.1 Pseudomonadales bacterium | reverse complement strand
CGAAACCGGTAGGAGCCGAACCGGTCGAAAAGCAGAATGACGTCGCATCCCCGTTGGGCTGCTGCCACCAACGCTTCTACCAGGCGCCGACCTACTTCGTCCGGTTCGAGGATGTACATCTCCAGCCACACCCGATGCCGGGCCTGTTGGATAGCCTCGTAGGCCGTCTGAAATGCCACGTCACCGTCGGTGTACAACGTCAGTCGGTTACCCTCCGACGCCCCTCCTACCGGCAGTCTGCCGCTCCGCATCATTGCGTGTTGTGGTGTTTTGGGTATGAAGCAGGCGAAACTAAGTTATTCCCTGTCTTTAACGTTGGCGTTTCCCTCAGGCCTTGGCATGCGTCATCAGTCATCGGTCATCGGGAAAATCCTACTGATGACCGATGACTGATGACCAAAGCCAGACTCAGTGCGCAGCAGGGCTTTGAGGCTTATCAAATAACTCAATCCTGCCGGCTTTTTCTGCCCCCCACTATAACACCGAAACACCAAAACACTCAAACCCCCCAACACTGTGAAACATTCGTACCCGTGTTTATCGGGACGGAACCCTCCGGGTGCTGCGGAGTCATGGGGCAGAGGCACATTCTATGGAGGCAGACCGGGTAGTTATGCAGGGGAAGACGGCGCTCATCATCGAAAATGATGCGATCATTCGGGAGTGCATCCAGGTCATGTACGAGTCCGAAGGTCTGGAAGTCATCAGTGCGGACGATGGCCAGACTGGGTATGAACTGAGCCTTCAGCACGTCCCCGACCTGGTGGTCAGCGACCTGTACATGGTGGGGCTCAGTGGTCTTGACCTGTTCCAGCGGCTCCGGGGCGATCCGCGCACCGATCACATCCCGTTCATGTTTATCACGGCCGATGCCCGCGCGTCGGTGCGCGAGAAGTGCCTCGCGCTGGGTGCCGACGACTTCTTGCTCAAGCCTTTCACCTTCGACGAGTTGATACGAAAAACGCGTTCGCTGCTTGTCCACGCCGAGCAGGGCGAATAGTGAAGCTGCTGTGACGGCCCCCTGCGGCACCTTGCGTCGGGGAGGATCTGTGGTGTAAGTTGTATGTTCCGCAGCCGAAATACGGGTATGGAGTGGTCTCCAGCG
>JANQFF010000485.1 GCA_028277965.1 Pseudomonadales bacterium | reverse complement strand
GAGATTGGATCCGCCCCGCAGTCACCGCTGGAGCAGCCGAATTCTATGGTCAGCGGACCGGTGCCGCAGATTTGTGAACTCGGTTGAAATAAATCGGTGGGACAGAGATCACCCACCCCGTCACAGAATTCGGCGACATCGCATGGACCAGCGGTTGCCCGACACTCGGCGGTCGATTTTTCATCAGTCGGACAGTCTGCGGTTGACCCGGTACAGGTCTCAGCCAAATCGCATTCACCAGCAGATGCTCGACAAACTTCGGTAGAGGCCAAAAATCCATCGAGCGGACATTTATCAGCCGTGCCGTCGCAAAACTCAGCTAAATCGCACGGCCCTGCCGATGCGCGACACTCTGCTGTGGACTTATCGTCCGCGGGACACGCTGCCGCTGTGCCGGTGCAGGTTTCCTCAAGATCGCATTCGCCGGCGGATGCGCGGCATACTTCAGTTGAAGCGGTAAACTCATCAGCTGGGCACACGTCTCCTGTGCCGTCACAAAACTCGGCCACATCGCAAGATCCGGCCGTCGCTCTACATTCAGCTGTTGATTTTGAATCGCCTGGACATTCAGCTGTTGATCCGGTGCATGTTTCTTCAAGATCACATTCACCTGCAGATGCTCGACACACTTCTGTGGCCGCCATGAAGTTATCCACCGGGCATGTGTCGTTCACACCATCACAGAACTCGACCACATCGCAATCACCAGCTGAAGCGCGGCATTCGGCCGTGGACTTCAGATCGGTCGGGCAATTGGCAGATGATCCAGTACAAGTTTCCTCTAAATCACACTCTCCAGCTGCCGATCGGCACACTTCTGCTGCCGACATAAATGCATCCACTGGGCAGGTGTTGTTTGTGCCATCGCAGATTTCGGCCACATCGCAAGGTCCGGCTTCAGCTCTACACTCAGCCGTTGATTTCGCGTCAATCGGGCATTGGGCAGACGCCCCAGTACACGTCTCTTCCAGGTCGCATTCGCCTGCTGATGCCCGACACACTTCCGTGGAGGCCATGAAATCATCTGGCGGGCAAGTGTCACCCGCACCATCACAAAACTCGGCTATGTCACATGGCCCGGCAGTAGCTCGGCACTCGCCGGTTGACTTGGTATCTGATGGGCACTCGGCAGTGGAACCAGTGCATGTTTCCTCCAGATCGCACTCACCAGCAGCTGCCCGACATGTCGTGTCAGCGGCAGCAAAACCGTCCACTGGGCACACGTCTCCTGTGCCATTGCAGAATTCAGCGATATCGCACGGTCCTGCAGCTGCCCGGCATTCGTCAGTGGACTTCACGTCCGTGGGACAAGATGCGCTTGATCCCGAGCAAGACTCGGCGAGGTCACATTCTCCGGCAGCCTCGCGACACATCACGTCGGCTGATGCAAATTCATCGGTCGGACAAACATTGGCTGTTCCGTCGCAGTACTCGGCCACGTCACACGATCCATCGCTCGCTCGACATTCGGCGGTCGATTTGGCGTCTGTGGGACACTGGGCGGTGGAGCCGGTGCAGGTCTCCTCCAGATCGCATTCGCCTGCGGAGGCCCGACAAACCAGAGTGGCCGGCCTGAATTGATCTACCGGACACAATCCGCTGGCTCCACTGCAGGTTTCGGCGATGTCGCAGTCACCGGCAGCCGCTCGACATTCAAACCCCGCGGATCTGAAAAAGCCATTGTCACAGCAGGCCCCTTCAGTACACTGGGGCGGCAGACAAGCACCGTTTTCGCAACCGTACGGACAGTGTTCCTCGTCTTCGGTGTAGGCGCACAATCCGTCGGTACATGTTCCCGGGGTCAGATAGTCTACCGCTGTATTTGAATCCCGACAAAACGGTGCAGGGGGTGTATCACAGCTGACACCCAGACACGGATCTTCCAGACACTCACCAGCTTCGCAGCCAAACTCACAGACATCATCGACACTGGCGTAGCTACAAACACCGTCTGAACAGACCCCATCGGGATCGTAGTGGCGCAAGGTGTCTTGGTCGACACAGTAATTGGCCGGTGGCGTGTTGCAGGTTATTCCCAAGCACGGGTCCTCAAGGCATTGCCCGGCCTGGCAGCCAAATTGACAGAAATGCTGTGATTCCTCGTAGTGACACACGCCAGCGGTACAAGTGCCTTCGTCAGCATACGTCACCAGGTTGTCCTCGTCCGCGCAGTGATTGGCCGGCGGGGTATTGCAGGTCACTCCCAGACACGGATCTTGGAGACACTCTCCTGCCTCACAGCCAAATTCACATACGATTTCATTAAAACTATACTCACACTCACCATCAGCGCAGGTCCCTGGGCTCTGGTAAATGCGCAGGGTCGAGGTGTCTGAACAGAAATTGGCCGGCGGGTTGTTGCAGGAAACGCCGGCACAGGGGTCTTCCAGGCATTCGCCAGACTCACAACCGAAGTCACAGACGAGCAACTGGGAGTTGTAGTAGCAATCCCCATC
>JANQFF010000482.1 GCA_028277965.1 Pseudomonadales bacterium | reverse complement strand
CACGGACTTCCAGCGCGGTTACCCGGATTGGCACAAGTTGGAGGCCCTGCGCGACCCTCGTTTCGACTCCAGCTTCTGGCGCCGCGTGCGAAAAACAGCGACATGAGAAAAATCCTGATCGTCGGCGCAACCTCGGCCATTGCCGAGGCTACCGCGCGGCTGTTCGCCGCGGAGGGAGACCAGCTCTTTCTGGTGGCCCGCGATGTGGAGCGGTTACAGTCCGTCGCGGACGATCTGATGGTCCGTGGGGCCGGACGCGTCGCGACCGCGACCCTGGACGTTTGCAGATATGATCGCCATGGAGCTGTGATCGACGAGGCTGCGGCGGCCCTCGGGGGTCTCGACACGGTACTGATCGCCCACGGGACCCTGCCCGATCAAAAGGCGTGCGAGGTAGCGTTCGAGCTGACTCGGGAGGCGCTGGAGGTGAACGCGGTGAGCGTGATCTCGTTGCTCACCCAGGTTGCGAATCGGTTCGAGAAACACCAGGCGGGCACCATCGTGGTGATCTCCTCGGTGGCCGGTGACCGCGGGCGGCAGAGCAACTATGTCTATGGTGCCGCTAAAGGCTGCCTGAACGTCTTCCTGCAAGGGATCGCCCACCGCCTGTCGCGGTCCGGCATCCGGGTCCTTACCGTCAAGCCCGGATTTGTGGACACCCCAATGACCACAGGGATCGAGAAGAATGCACTCTGGGCTACTCCCGAACAGGTAGCCCGCGACATCCACCGAGCCATCGGTGGTCGCCGGCAGGTCCTTTATACCCCCTGGTTCTGGCGCTGGATCATGCGCGTGGTTTGCAATCTGCCGACGCGCCTGTTTCACCGCACAAGGCTTTAGGTCCCATGTGAGGTGATTCGGAAACAACTAAACAGTTAAAACAGGTTCCAGTTTCGTCTGAACGCCCGTCGCAATATTCCAATGGGACAGGATTAACAGGATTTTCAGGATGAACAGGATTTTTTCTTATTGCTCTGAACACTCGTCGCACGGCTATACTCTTTCCGAAAACAAAACATCCTGTTAATCCTGAACATCCTGTCAATCCTGTACTATTAGAAGCAAGCACGGACCACACAGTGAGTGGTAAGTGATGAGTGGTGGTTTCTACTCGCCACTCGTCACTTTCCATTTTTTGCCGACTGATAACGCTCAACTCAATGGAATTGAAGGAGAATCTCCATGTCGCTACCGAGCTTTTACATCGGTCTGTTCTCGATTACGTCCTGCACCCTGATGTTGCAGGTGATCCAGACCCGTATTCTCTCGGTTGTCAGTTGGTATTACCTTGCATTTTTC
>JANQFF010000469.1 GCA_028277965.1 Pseudomonadales bacterium | reverse complement strand
CTGCAGCACGTTTAAGTTACTGCGGTCGATGTTTCGGGCACACAGCCAGTATTGCAGACTTCGGTTCGTGAACCGGCGGCGTTCACTCGCTGATCATCCTTACTGGGCAGCCCAGGATGCAAGTGAGGTGTCGAGGCCTACTACCAGGGGGCTGCGGGAGCCTCGATTCTCAACCTCTCGGTGGTACAGAAACCGGGGGCGGGTCAGGAGACCCGATTCTCAACCTCCGGGTGGTACAGGATTCGGGGTGAGGTCAGGTTGACCCAGGCTCTCATCATCCTTGGATCAGTTTTGGGAAGCACGTCAGGTTGCGGTTTCGAATTATCTTGAAAATGTGACCCGAATCACGAATTACACAACCTACGTCTCCGGTTAACTCAGGCGATGGTATAATTAAGCCATAAATGGAGGCCGTCATGGGGTCGAACGAGCTATGGCTGAGTTTCCCGAAGACGCTTGCGGAATTCGACGAGCGGTTCCCGAACGAGGCGGCTTGTCGTGCGTATTTGATCGAACTTCGATGGGGCGGCAGGGTCCGGTGCGCACGGTGTGAGTGCGGTGAGACGTGGGAGCTGCAGAATGGGCGCTTTGAGTGCAGGAGGTGCGGTCATCAGACCAGCGTCACCGCTGGCACTCTGTTTCACCGCACTCGAAAGCCATTGCGGCTGTGGTTCCGGGCAATGTGGGAAATGGCAGCGCGGAAAGGGGGAGTCAACGCTTGCGAGCTGCAAAGGCTGATGGGTTTTGGCTCGTACGGAACCGCATGGAACTGGCTCCATAAGCTCCGCCGCGCGATGGCCGAGAGAAGTTGCCATCGATTGGACGGCTTCGTTGTGATCGATGAGAGTTATCTTGGTAGAAAGGGGGAGGTTAGAGGCCGTGGAACGAACAAGGCGTTGGTTCTCGTCGCCGCTGAAGATGGCGGTGGTCGCGTACGAATCGAACCCGCAGACGACGCGTCCGCAGACTCTATTGGCCCTTTCGTCAAGCGGAACATCGCCACCGAGGCTCACGTCACCACCGACGGGTGGTCCGGCTATTCTTCCGCTGCTATCGGCGGCCGTCAGCGCATTACCAAAACAAAGGTCGACCACGCCTCCCAGGACCCATTCCACATGTGCCACCTGGTTGCCGCATTACTCAAGCGCTGGTGGCTCGGAACCTACCACGGTTCAATGAGTCCCAAACACATGCCGTTCTACTTCGAAGAATTCACTTTCAGGTTCAACCGGAGGAAGACCAACGGAGTTGGACGTATCACTTCCCGGCTCCTCGAGATGGCCATTGCCTCAAAACCGATCACAGAGGCCCAGCTCCTCGGTCAGCCAATTACAGCATGAATCAGTCAAACCTGAGTTAACCGGAGACGTAGGTTACACAATTTCACCTGTAACCGTTTCGCAGTTTCAGGTACTTCCTTAGTATGAGTACAGTCACCCGGTGCCGAGGACCTCCCCGTCTCATCGCACATGGTGTGATCCAGCACAATAAGGGCAATGGTGACGTGCTCCCAATGCGTTGCGGACACTGCAATTGCTGGAAGTTCGAACCCGCTGCCGCAATTCATAGAAGGCAAAATCTCGATTCTGGAGGTTCAACGTGAAACGCATCGGAATTTACGTGCTTTGTCTTTGTCTCCTTCTCTCTATTGGTGCAGCCGTTGCA
>JANQFF010000410.1 GCA_028277965.1 Pseudomonadales bacterium | reverse complement strand
GCATCACCAGGTTACAGACCAACTTGATGTACTGGTTGACCCCTACCTTTGACGCTTCGATGGCAAGCCCTGGCCCCTTCGCAAGTCGCTCTGCAATTTCCAGGGCTTTGGGAAGGATCTGATCGTCGTCAACAACAAAGTTGACGAGCCCCATGTCCATCGCATCTTCACCGCTCACACGCTCCCCAGTCATCAGATGATACTTCGCTCGGTTGACGCCCATGAGGAGCGGCCAGATGAGCTGGCCACCATCTCCCGCGCCAATACCCATGTTGACGTGTGTATCCGCAAACACGGTAGACCGACCGGCCACAACAATGTCGGAAAGCAACGACACTGAAGCCCCCAGCCCCATCGCGTATCCGTTTACAGCAGAAATGATCGGAATTCTGCAATCGAGCATATTGGTCAGGATACTCAGAGCTTCCGCCCCACTCTGCCGACGTCCTGTCATGACGTCAGAATCGCTCGAAAAGTCTCCTCCAGCACAAAAGGAACGCCCCGCACCCGTGAGGACCAGCACCCGGACCGAGTCATCGTCGTTGGCATCAAGCGATATCCGGGAAAGCTCCGTGTGCATCTGTTTATTTACCGCGTTGAGTCGTTCCGGTCTGTTCAACGTTGCAATAACGATCCCGTTATCCTGCCGTTCAATCAACAGCGTTTCGTACCCGTCTTGTGTGAGCATGATTACCTCCTGGTCAACGATGGACAGGCATCACTCTATCCAAAAGTCATTGCGACCTCGATCACCCCATACAGGGACCTGGTTAGAATGGAGTACCATGTTGGCCTTCCCGTGCATGTCAGGGGAATGCCACGAAAGTACCGTCACCGATGACAGGATACGCTGCTGCATGAGTCGCTGAGTTTCACCATGAGTTTCAAAATCAGACGACGCGCGCTGACTCGCCGCATTGCGACCGCTCTCACTTCATTAGGGGTGGTCATCGAAAGAACTGGAAAGTCAGAGACATTCGATGCTCTGATCGAGCGCAGGTACAGGGTCACAAAGAGGGAAAACCGTCCCTTTTTCTTTCTACAGATTGGAGCAAACGACGGCATAAACCACGACCCTATTCACGCGTTTGTGACGAGTCATGATGTCGCCGGGATTGTCATTGAACCCCTGCCAGACGTTTTTGAAAAACTGTGCCACACGTACAGGCGCTATCCACACATCGAGAAATTGAACATCGCGATCCACAACAACGCCGACCGGATCACCCTGTATCGTCCGGATCCACTGCTTTCGAAATCAACAGGCGTTGCTTCGGTTCACCGACATCACCTTGAGCATTCGGAAAAACGGACAGGGGTTGGCCTTGATGGGGTGATCCCTGTCGATGTTCCGGCCAAAAGCGCTGCCGCCGTATTGAGGGACGCGCAGATTGAACATGTCGACCTGCTTCAGATCGACACCGAAGGGTATGACATCGAAATCATCAAGGGTTTTGACCTCGAGCAGTGGCAGCCATCAGTCATACGCTTCGAACACGGCATCTACAGCGGCACGTCCACCAGAGACGAACTTCTCGGGGCGCTGATCCGCCTTTACGAACATGGATACTCCGTTGCGATGGAGCGGGTGGACGCTCTGGCCTGGATGCAGGACGACATTAAACGTCGTAGATGATCGAACTTCGCTGGCCTTTGAGCTAGATTGGCACCTGGACTATTTAAAGTAAGGAGCCGCAGTGGCTGCTGAGTGCAAGATTGTCGGTCTCTATTCGTACCCCGTTAAAAGCTGCCGCGGCTCGTCCATGGAAACTGTGAATCTGTCCCCGCAAGGCATCGAAGGCGATCGCCAACTGATGATCCTCAAAGACAACAAGTTCACGAACCAGGCGCGACTGCCAAAACTTGCCACCATAGCAACACGACGGGTCGATGGTTCGACGATTGAATTCAGTCACGATGATGTCGGTTCGTTCGAACACACAATTGCCAGAGACGGCGAAGAACTTGTCATCAACTTCTACGGCAATCAGGTTACCGTGATCGATCAGGGTGATGACGTTGCCGAACTTGTCTCATCCGGCATTGGGACAAGCGTGCGGGTAGCTGCGCTCAAAGAAACCTTCACCAGATCCGTGCCGCTCGAGGAATTTGCAGATATCGATGGTATTGACCAGAGCCGGTTCGTTGATGTGGCGCCTATTCTCGTGACCAGCGTGGCATCGCTGGCAGACTTGAACAGCCGCCTCCAAAACAGCGTACCCATGGAACGATTCCGGCCGAATATCGTTGTCGACGGTCTGGATGCCTTCGAAGAAGATCAAGCCAACACCCTCGAGGGACAGGGTTTGCGTCTGGTGCGTGCGACACACTGTGAACGTTGTGCAGTGACCTGCACCGATCACTTGACGGGTGAGCGCAGCAAAGAACCGCTGGCTACCTTGAAGACCTACCGGCAGCGTGAAGGCGGTTACGCGGGTGGTGTCATGTTTGGTGCTTACATGGGGGTCGAAGGCAGCGATAGAATTCGTGTTGGCGATACGCTTACGCTGACCTGAAAACAGGACCGTTAGACAAAACAGACTGGGGAACGAAAAAATGATTCCAAGCGCAGAAGATCGCGACGTCCTTTTCAAGGCTTTTGGCCGTGCTTTCTTTAAGCAGGACCTCGATGCGATGTATGAGGTAGTCACGGAAGACTTCACGTATTCAATACTGGTGAATGACAAACCACGCCAAATGAAAACGCGGGAAGAAGTGGCCGCGTTTTTCGATGAACGGCGGGGCATTCAAAAAGACGTTCGTTTTGAAGACGTTGTGTTTCACCATGCAGCGGACGCGACGTTCATGACCTACCGCGTGACGGGAACCGATGTTGCCAGTGGCGAACTTTTTGAGCGCATTGGTGTGGAACGCTATACGTTTCGTGACGGCCGCATCGCCGAGAAAGACGTTTACAGCCGTCCAGTCCTGCAGGCGGCTGCCTGATAGAGTGACCCGCCGGGGTCACTCCCACGCTAACTGCTCATACCGGGCTTAACGTCATACGGCTGCTGCTTCAAAATCGCGACTAACAAGAGTGCGATGAGCCCAATACCACAGCCATAAGCTGCGGTCACAAACGAGCCAGATAAGTCGTTCGCTACAGAAAACGCGACAGGGCCTACGGCACTGGCGAATACGGTAATCGCCGTGTTGAACCCACTGACTTCACCCAGATGCAGCGTGCCAAACTGGCGAATAAAGGCGAGGTTCGAAATGACACCCCAGAGACCTCCACCCGCTCCAAATCCTGTGACCAGGCACCAGTAACCAAAATTCCGTTCGAGATTGGCGATACCGTAGGTACCAACCAGGAACATCACCAGCATTGTCACCAGGAGCGGCTTGAGACGTATGTAGTCAGCTACAGCACTGGCGAGGAAGTTTACGGATACTGACACAATCGCCTGAGGCAGGAAGTAAGCGAAAGCTTCGCTCGGCGAGCGTCCTGCTGCACCGAATATCGCCACGATATGGAAAGTAACAGCTGTGCCAAACAGCGCGTGCATCGCAAGCGAACTCGAATACAGCCAGAATACCGGGTCCCTTTTTGCATCAGCACCTGTCCGTTCCACGGTATTCGAGACAACGGGTGCCGTCTTGCCCTCGTTTTGCACACCATCCACAGGTAACCCCGATACTTGGGGATGATCTCGCAGCGTAAGCCCTGCAAAAAAAGAAAACCCAACACCCACGACCGCACCCATTACCCAGAGCGCTCCCCTCCACCCGAACGCATCGATCAGGAAGGCCAACAGCAAGGGCGCGAGCGAGAATCCCAGAGAAACAAACACACCACGGATACCTGACACCAGGCCTCGTCGCTTTTCGAACCAGACGAGCAGTACGTTGCGGCTTGCACTCGTCAACACGCCCTGCCCCGCGAACCGTACGCCGAAGTAACCAATGAGAATGAGTGGAAAGGTGACCCAGGCAATGGAGAGTGAAGTCAGCTCCCCGAACATCCATCCCAGATCGTTGATGAAGCTGATGAAAAAGACGGTACCGCCAAGCGCCAGACACGCGCTTACAGTCATGAAGCGGGCACCATACCGATCGTACCAGCGGCCAGCGCGCGGAAGTAACATTGCACTACCAACCGTTCCCAGGAAGTAGGCAGTCGATAGCTGAGTACGAGACAAACCCAGTTCCCTGATAAGTACATCGGAGAAAACCGCCATTCCCATCGTCTGACCGGGGATACTGAACAGAAACCCCAACGTCGAGACAAGCGCAATGAGCCAGCCATAGTAAAATCGCTTGTGTCCCGTCGGATACGGCCAATCAGACCGGGACAGCTCTAGAAGTTTCTGGAACAGCTTTCTTTCTTATGAAATGTCAGGCGGACGGGGCAGCTCGAAACCCCTCACGAGTTTGGCTTACGTGCTAGTCTGCACGGTATTCTTCAACCAGCCAAGGCTGTGCAACCGGTCAATCAGCGTCTCTGAATACAGCCGTATGCCGGGAGCTGCAAGGTGCATACTTTCCCACGCTGGCATGAGGTCACCCGTATCTATTCCCTTTTCCTTTATGATTTCCGGAAGGGAGAGGAATTCTATGCCTTCCTGTTCCAGGTGGTCTCTCAGGCGCCTTGTCACAGTGTCAAAATCGAATACCGGACCATAGCGAGCAACCAGCCTTTTCTTCATCTCCTCGTCGATCACCGGCTGGTAAATGCCTTCGACGACGATGAACTTATTGCCCTTCTCCTCAACCGCAGCTGCGAGCCTGGATATCAGCTTGGTTGTAACCCTCATTCGGCGTTCGTCTTCCTCGTTGTACTCCGATCGGAATGCTCTCAGTTCGAAGTGCTGGTTGAGATTCGGCGGATGCCGCTCAGACCTGTATCGTCGGATCACCCTCTCGAGAAGGCGGAGCGTGAGCGAATAATCAGTCCACGCAAACGAATTTTCAAACTGCGACATCATTCGGCCAACCGGGTAACCAGCCTTGACCAGTTCACCGGTATCCGGATTCTCGACGAAGTACGGTTTTGAAGCCCTGGTAGCGTTGTTGGCGATGTCGTTGATACAGAACGTATACACCACGATGTCGGCATTGAAATGAACGCCGAGATGTTGAAACAGCAGATAAGACTGGTCAGTCCCATAACCTCGTACGCCGAAATTCAGCACCTCGTGACTGCCATCCAGCAGCTCTTCGATCACCACCTGCCCACGGTCGGCTTCTTCTGCTTCCCAGAACTGCGTCGTCGAATCGCCTACGAGTGCAATCCTCGGTCGGGTCTTTTCTACCTCCCTGGGGCTGTCAGCGAACCCGTATTCGTTCGTGCGCACATGAAACTTCGTGCCATTACTGTAGCGATACCAATATCCCTCCGAACTTGGTTTGTGAAACCAACCGAGCAATGGCGAAAAATGGAAAAACCGCTCGGGTTCATGGCCGGGGGGTTTCATGTCCAGAACGATAAAGGTGAAGGCATCGACGATGACTATCAGGACCAGCGTCGCAAGTCCCGTCAGACCCACCGTTCGCAAATGACGTAAAACGTTAGCCATGCCGCCGTTCCTTCAGGCGATCCAGGCTGCTGCATCCCGCAATTGAATAGAGGTACATCGGTTCCACCTAGCTGATACTGCTTCGTAGGCTCACCTAGCCTATCAGTATTGTGTTCGGCCAATGTGTTCAACATGTAACGACTATCACCTGTCTCAAACACTGGATTTACAGGTTTACTCAACACGCTGGTCCCACTCAATCGCCGCGGTTTTCTTTCTACCCCAGCGACTCACCTCGGTAGAGTCCCCGATATCCCTTTAACTGTTCCGTTCCTAACCTATGGGGATGGAAGCAGCGCAGTTTTTCATAGAACTGGCGGGAATCCTGATTGCAGCCCGCCTCGCTGGTGAACTTGCGACCCGTTTCGGGGCGCCATCGGTCATCGGTGAACTCGCCGCGGGTATTATTCTCGGTCCAAGCGTCCTTGGCTGGGTAGCCCCCACAGAGATCATCCGGCTTCTGGCCGAAATTGGCATCATCCTGCTCCTCTTTGAGGTTGGACTGGAGACTGACATCGGCCGCCTGGCGAAATCGGGTGGCCGCTCCGTCGCCGTGGCACTTGGCGGGTTTGTCGTCCCGTTTGTGCTGGGCTATGGCGTCAGCCGATATCTCTTCAACCACGACACGCTTCTGGCGCTTTTCGTTGGTGGCACACTGACAGCGACCAGTATTGGCGTCACGGTACGCATACTCAGAGATGTCGATCGCCAGAACAGCCGCGAGGGTCAGATTGTCCTTGGGGCCGCTGTCATTGACGACTTACTGGGCGTTCTGTTGCTGGCTGTCCTGTATGAATTTTCCCGCACGGGTGAAGTCAGCCTCGCGAGTCTCGGACGGTTGTCCCTCTTCATCGGCGTGTTCTTCGTGATCGCCCCTGTCGCCGCTAAGCTGGTTTCCTACCTTATTGGTCACTATCGGCAAGCCACGCAGATCCCGGGCCTGGTGACAACGTCGATCATCTCCCTGGTACTCGTATTTGCCTGGCTGGCACACACCATCGGCGCTCCGGAGTTGCTCGGTGGATTCGCAGCAGGCCTCGCTCTGTCACGACGTTTCTTCCTCCCGTTTGGTGTCGCCCTGGCCCGCAACCCGCGGTTTGCCGACGAAGTAGAGCGGGATATGAAACCAATCGTGCAACTTTTTACGCCTGTCTTCTTTGTGACTGTTGGTCTATCCCTCGATCTTCGTGAGGTGGACTGGACTTCCGCGTTCATCTGGTTCTTCTCAATCTCCGTCGCATTTGTAGCGATCATTGGCAAAATCGCCGGCGGCTATCTCCTGGTTCGTGAGCACTGGCTGATGCGGAGCGCTGTGGGCATGGCGATGGTTCCGCGAGGTGAAGTAGGCCTCATATTCGCAGAACTAGGCCGGGCGTCAGGCATTCTGGATGGGGCAACTTACGCCGGTGTTGTGCTGATCGTTGCATACACCACCCTCTTCTCACCCTTCTGGATCAAGCTTTTTTACCGCCTGTACGGCCACCGACCGGAACTTGAGATCCTGGATACACCGGATACCTCTACCTCACGGTAATTTTTTAATTTTTCACACTTTTTATATTTAAAAATATAGAATATATTTAATATATTACTCATACTTCATTTCGAAGAGGTGAGCTTATGAACTTCGAATCCGTTTTCACCCTGGTCATTCTTCTCATCCTTGTCATTGTTTATCCAGTCCTGGGCGTCCGGGATCACCGGATCTTTCAACGTGAATGCAGTAACGGTGTCCCTGAAGCCCGCGTGAAGTACTTCAAAGGCATTATCTATTCACACTGGCCTCTGACGTTGGGACTCCTGACGTGGTGGTTATTTGCAGGCAAGAGCCTGGATACACTCGGACTCGTTCCAGCGACCGGGGAACGCGAATTGATTGTCGCTGGTGTGGGTGTACTTGTAATCCTTGTACAACTGATTTCGTCCGCTGTTGTGTTTCACGACAAAAAGAAGCTGCTGGCAGTCAGGAATCAGACCGGCGAATTAACCAACATAGCCCCGCAAACAAACCTCGAACAGCGATGGTTTGATCTGCTATCGGTCACCGCAGGGGTGTGTGAGGAGATTCTCTATCGCGGTTTCCTGCTTGTGATGCTGGCATCTCTGATCGGAGTCTGGCCGGCTGTGATTGTCTCATCTCTCATATTTGGTCTGGTACATGCCTATCAGGGAATCCGCGGCATCGGCAAGACAAGCCTGGTTGGCCTCGGTATGGCGCTCTTCACCGTCTACAGCGGGTCGTTGTTCATCGCAATCGTTCTCCACACGGTCATCGATTTGACCAGCGGACGCATCATAAAAAGAGCCTCGCGCGAAGTGTCGACGCAAACCGCATGATGGCAAGCGTTCTCGCAACCTACATGCGCCAACCGATCCCGTATACACTGTCTTAGACACTGTTAACGGGAGCCGATGTGAGCGAAGCATCCGAACTTGATATCAATTCCATCCCCCTCGACCAGATTGACGTCAGTGACGCGTCACTTTACGGGAACGACACCTGGCAACCTGTTTTCGCCAGGCTGAGGTCAGAAGCACCCGTCCATTACTGTGCAGACAGCCCTGTCGGTGCTTACTGGTCGGTGACGACACACGATCTGATAAAACAGGTCGACACAAACCACCATGTCTTTTCATCCGCAGACGGCATATCCATCCTCAGCCCTGGTGAGCGGGAAGAAGAGGCAACGGATGTACCCATCGAAAACTTCATATCCATGGATCCCCCGGATCACGACACCCAACGCGCCACCGTGGCGCCTTCGGTAGCTCCGGGAAACCTCGCCAATTTCGAACCCCTGATCCGCGAACGGGCAGGTGACATCCTGGACAACCTGCCGGTAGGTGAGGTGTTTAACTGGGTCGACGCGGTCTCCGTGGAACTCACCGCCCGTATGCTGGCCACCCTCTTCGATTTCCCCTACGAGGATCGACGCAAGCTGATCTACTGGTCGGACATCACGACAAATGTCCCGGAACTGACGGGCCTCGAGCTGGACATGGAACAACGTCAGAAAGACCTGATGGAATGTGCCCAGGTGTTCATGGGGTTATGGCAGGAGCGTACGCAGGCAGAGCCCAAGTTCGACCTGATCTCGATGCTGGCGCACGGTGAAAACACCAAAAACATGGTGGAAAACCCCATGCTGTTTTTGGGCAACGTGCTGCTGCTCATCGTCGGCGGCAATGACACCACGCGCAACAGCATCTCCGGTGGCGTGGTAGCCCTGAACCAGTTTCCTGATGAGTACGCAAAGCTACGTGCCAATCCCGATGTCATCCCGAACATGGTGGCTGAAATGGTCCGCTGGCAGACACCGGTCATCCACATGCGTCGCACCGCCACCGAGGATTTCATCCTCGGTGGTGAAAAAATCAGCGAAGGTGACAAGGTCGTGATGTGGTACCTGTCCGGCAATCGCGACGAAAACGTCTTCCCGAACGCTGACAAGCTGATCGTCGATCGCCCGAACGCGCGTAAACACGTCGCGTTTGGTTTCGGCATTCACCGGTGTATGGGTAACCGTCTCGCGGAAATGCAACTCAGGGTGCTCTGGGAAGAGATCATGAAGCGATTCGAAAAAGTAGAACTGGCCGGCGAAGTCAAACGTCTGCCGAACAACTTCATACGCGGTATCGCGGAAGTCCCGGTACGGCTGATTCCGAAGTAACTACGAATCGCCGCTCCACATAAGCTAGGAAGATCTTTCTGTAGGAGCGGCTTTAGCCGCGATAGCCATCAGCAGATGGCTATGACCCGAACCGGTAGCGGATCTTGAACACGAGAATGTCCGCCAGCGGCTCCTGCCAGGCGTTGTCGAAAAGATCATTGAACCCGGCATCGTCCAGCGCGGTTCGAAGATCAGCCTGGCGCGTATAGACAAGGAAAATATCCGAAAGGGGTGCAATCTCCCAGCGGTAGCGCGCCTGCAGACTGTATTGCGAAACTGAAAAGTCGTAGCTCGAGCGAGATCCCGGCCCGGTGGGTTTGGCGATTGAGATCAGGTCATCGGGCTGCGCGGGTATGCGGTAGAACTCGTCCTCTTCAGCGCGAATGCCTACCCACTGTAGCGCCAGGCGCAGCTGCTGACGTGCGCTGATGTAGTACTCGATGGAAAACTTGGGAGTCCACTGTTCTGATTCAAACGTGGCAAACAGATCATCACCCTGGTGTAGCAGCCATCCGTCGCTCCGGCTGTATCTGGCGGACAGTTCCAGCGCAAACCGGTCTATTGGCCGCCAGGTTAACCCGGCGCTTGCGTTGTATGAACCAGCCCCGAGATCTTCTTCCTGGTACCCCGCGCCGAGCGAATAACTCCACTCTTTCGCCGTATCTGACTCCCAGCTGAACTCGCCCCCCAATTGCCCATCGACACGGTAGGTACCGTTGCCAAAACTGTTGAGGTCATCATATGAAGATGCAAAATAGCTGAGCCTGGCAGTAGTGGTCGAGAGATTATTCAGGCGGGTTCGGTTGGAAAAGAATATACCGCCGCCGATAAAGAGATCTTCAGTGATGTTCTTCCGCAGCATCCCACGAACGTCAAACTGGTTTTCCCGTGCCCAGCTGAGATCGGATTTGGTCCACTGAAACGAGCTGCGTATGTTGTAGTGATCGTTGCGCTGCAGAAAACCGAGGTCATTGATGTCGACATGCTCATCGAAGTATTCGAGTCCAATCCTCTGAGTGACACCCTGAGCATAGGTCAACTCAAAATCAATGAACCCGCCATAGCCAACCTCCTCACCGTCAATGTCCGAACGCATCGCCTGGGCATCGACTTTCACATTCCCCGCCGGTGAAAGGTAGTGCGCGTCCAGACCATGGACAATAGCGTCCCGATCCGGATGCAGGACTGCAGTGGATAACATACCAATCGCCCGGTAAGCACCCCCGGCGTTGTCTTCATAGAGCAGCCGGGCGATGCCATAGTCGTTTCCGTCCTGATGAAGGTTTATCGGTGCTCCACTCTGAATCGCATCGAATTTCACTTCCTCCTCGAACGCCCCCATCACACCGTAGCGCATCCTTCCGAACTGTCCGGTGGTTTTTACTGCCCCCATCAGTTCGGTCTGCTGAATGAGTTCCCGTTTCGGAACGTCCACGTCAGCGCCCACAACCGGTGCGCGGGGTTTGCCGCCTATCCGGCGGGTATTCACCATCGTGTACGGCGCTCCCGTGTTCCCAACGCCCCTGGTACGCGTATCCGCTCGCGGTGAGGCCACGAAAATGTCCTGCCCCTCTAGGAAGAACAACCGCTTCTCGGGAAAGAACGTTTCTGTTGCGGTGAGGTTGATGATCACATCATCGGATTCCACATTTCCGAAGTCGGGATTGACCGTGGCGTTCAGCTGGAAATTGGTAGACGGGCGCCAGAATACGTCCGCCCCAACCCGGTAATTCGGCTCATCATCGATCCAGTCGAAAGACGTCGCGGCAAAGGGATAGATGTTGTACTGCTGCCCCGGATTGACACCTTTTATCTCAAGGTCCTGCAACGCGGACATGAACTTCGGCTGTGTGGGCGGTAGCGCAGGCCAACCCCAGCGCTCGTTGAGATAAGCCACCATTCGCGAAACGTATATCCCGACATGCCGCTCGTCCTGCGCCGCGGGCATCGAGACGATGCCCCAGGGAATGAACATTTCCATGGACCATCCTTTGTCCGTACGTTGCGTCCGGCCATGCCAGGGACCGTCCCAGTCGCTGGTGAACTTACGCTCCGGCAACACGGTGCCATCCATCAGCGCATCACCCAGGTTGATGCCGAACCAGAATCCATACCGCCCTTCACCCGAGGTATCGATTGTGACGCTGACACTGTCCCGGATGTCCCGAACATCCCTGCCGCTCAACCGCTCGAGCAGGGTACCTTCGGGCTGGTCCATCTCAGCGCTGATGTACATACCTCTTTCAGCGTAGGCCACACGCAGACGGGTAGCATGAATCCCGGGTGTGAGGGTATCCGGCTCCAGAACGACAAAATCGTCGATGACCGGTATTTCGCGCCAGACCGCCTCGTCTATATAACCATCGACCCTGATCGGTGTCCGGTCTGTGTCTATACGCGTCAGAACAATGCTCTGGCCGGGTTCGGCAGCGAGCGTAATCTGCTCCGGCAGCTCTTCGGGTCGGGGTGGTATCACTTCGGGATCTGCTGGAAGCGCACGAACCAGCGGCAACGTCTCATCCGGCTCCTGAGCGGACGGCTGGGCGATGACCTCTGCACGTACGGGCTCCGGCGAATCGTCAACTACCAGCCACGCATCTATCCCGAGGGCTCGGACATCGCTCACTGCTTCCCGGGCTGTCGTTTCCTCCTGAAACGGTCCAGCAAGCACCCGGTAAAACCGCCCTTTTGAGGTTTCAGCGCTGCGAATGACCAGAGACGACCCCAGCCGGGCCTGCTCGTCATCCCGAAACCGTTCAGCGTTTTCGATCGAGATGAAACTTCCCAGACCCACCCACCAGGTTGCAGACCACGCAGCGGAAGACATGGTCAGGCACACGAGAACTGCTAGAACGCGAACGGATTTCAAAAAAGGACCTACATCCGTGGAACGGGAAAGTTTAGCCAAATCAGCGGTTTAGCGCATACGTATAAATACTTGTCGCGGCTGACGCCGCTCATACAGAGGTAGTAGGAGCAGGAGCGGCTAAAAGGCACCTCTATAAACCTCTCACATGCTCAGAGCTTCACCGCGTTTTCACTACCAAGGCGTCGTGCCGCAGGTAATATCTGGATATTGCCAAGGTGCG
>JANQFF010000312.1 GCA_028277965.1 Pseudomonadales bacterium | reverse complement strand
TAAAACCACTGCAGACCGCGCAGCGCTCATCAAAGCGGTTCAAACCGATGTGATTGATATTATTGCCACCGACCACACCCCAGATCCAGCACCGTGCATCCTTCGATGGCAGGCGGTATAGGCGAGCCGCAGCCGTAGAACCGCTTCACGATCTCCGGCTCGATCTGCTTGATGATCGCGCGCAAGTGGCGCGGCAAACCATTGGCGGTGCAGCACGCGCTGGTCTTGAGATCCTGGGTGCCCTGCAGCACCTGACCGTAATACTCCTGGACCATTTCATGCGTCGTAGCCGAACCCTGCATCAAGTCAGTCTCCGTGATGTTAGGGATACCACCTGGTTTGGTGGCACATAGGGCTGCCATGCGGCAACCCACGTTGGATTGCTTTTCGTAGGGAACGCGATTGACATATGTGATATGTGCTTCGCCGCTCCATGCTAGGCGCAGGGATCCCTCTCACATACAGGGTCATTACACCGATGGGCCTTCCTTGGTTCGTTACCTCTTGATGGCACTTGCGGAATCGATGCGATCGCATCCCGCCATCTCGTTCGGGCTGTGATGGCAGCGAAGCCCCGGTAAAGCCTCCTCGCTATGAAAATCGTATCATTCCGTCCAGAATCCCCTTACAGCGTTGACGCATGGTGCAATCACCCGTTATTCTGGTCTTCAACTGATCATGGGGAGAACGATCCTGGCAGTCGCTCCCCCGCTCGTATGCGCATGACCAGTTCCTGGTCCTCGTGGGTTTGCGCACGACCAGAAAGTTGAACCTGCACACGGCCCCGCCTCGCGGGACCTGATGTGTATGTCCGTCACGAAACCGGCAACGCCCGTGTGGGTGTTGATCTCTTGGTGTGGTCGACGGAATCGTTCTCTCAACCTAGGAGGAGAATCAATGCGAAGATCGTTCATGAAGGCAGTAGCAGTCGTTGTCATTGGCGGTGTAGCTGCCGGCGCCAATGCCCAATTCCTTAATGCCGGCTTTGAAACCGGCGACTTCTCGGACTGGACTATTCAGTACACACCCAATGGAACCGGCGGTGTCGAGGCCGTTGAGATGTATGACATTGATGGTCCCGGCCCCCTGCCCTCGACCTATGCCGCACGCTTTGACGTCGGACAGGTCGTCTTCACC
>JANQFF010000309.1 GCA_028277965.1 Pseudomonadales bacterium | reverse complement strand
TTTCCTGCTTGACAACTGTCTGTCCATGAATGGCCAAGCCGGCTATGGCGCGTATGAAGAGAACGCATCTGTGACAATGACCGGCAACCGCATCGAGTGGAATCGAGTTGGCGGGATCATCATTCAGGGCGGAACGCACTACAACATGACAGGCAACTATATCGACCGGTCCGGCGGCCCCGGGATCTGGTTGCGTCAGCGGCAGGATGTGGACTGCTCGGTTGTTACTGCGGTCGGCAATATCATCTACCGAAGCGGGAAGGCGGAATGGTGTCCCCATGATGAGTACGCCAGCAGCCACGGTCGATTCGACAATGTTCACGGTCTCGTATTCACTGCGAACGTGATGAACGCCGGGAAGGATGACTTCGGCAAGGGACAGTTCTCACCACGCTACGGCATCGTATACGGCCAACTGAGCAACAGCGTGATCAAGGACAATGTCATGCACTACGCAGCTCTTACGGAACTGCTGGTCGATCGTGGCGGGCATGGCGAGGGGGTGATTGTCAAGGACAATGTAGGCAGTCTGTTTCTACCTGGCCGGACACCCGAAGGAGACCTGAATGCTGTTCTGGCCGATCCTGCGTGGTAACGGGACGGCAAGTACATGCTGATGTCCGTGATCTCCGGTCAATGATTCCCGACCTTTTCCCGCGCCATTCCCGGTGCCCTCAAACCCTTTGCGCCTCTGTCACTTGGGCTTTCTTTTGCGCCGGCAACACAACCGACGTGTCCCGTGAGGTCGTATCACGGTGCGTCCACAACCACGAGGGACACTGGTTTCCATATTCCGGCTCTGCCGTCGGATGTGAATGATCTGGATGAGGATGGGAAGGTGTGCGAGAGCCTGCCGGTTGACTTTGAGGGGAATCCTCGGTTTGCGGATGATCCAGGCACTGTGGATACGGGGTGTGGGCTGCCGGTGGTGGTGGATATGGGGGTCTATGAGTTCGCGGGCGAAGCGCTAGAAGTTGTCTACGCAGATGCGAACGCGGATGGGGTCGTAGATGTGTTAGATCTGCTGGCGCTGTTTCCGGACTGGGGACCGCATGACGGCTGTTCGCTGAGTGATCTGGATGTGAATGGCGTGGTGGATGTTCTGGATATGCTGAAGGTGCTTGAAGCGTGGGGTTCTTGCGAGTGATTGGGTTGTGCAGAAGAAATTGGAATTAGAGGAACAGGCGATGTTTATTGAAATGAACCGTCATCGTGCTTCTGCACTGGCTCGGAT
>JANQFF010000295.1 GCA_028277965.1 Pseudomonadales bacterium | reverse complement strand
TGCTCGCCCGTGCGACGCATGCGTCGCACCTGTAGGAGCGGCTTCAGCCGCGATTTTTTTGCTGACTAGTACGATCTGGGCATCCCCAGCACATGTTCTGCAACATAGCTCAATATCAGGTTCGTCGATATCGGTGCGATCTGGTACAGCCGCGTTTCGCGGAATTTTCGTTCGATATGGTATTCCTTGGCGAACGCAAACCCGCCGTGCGTCTGCATGCAGACGTCTCCCGCCTTCCAGGACGCTTCGGACGCCAGCATCTTGGCCATGTTGGCTTCAGCCCCGCAGGGTAGTCCCGTATCGAAGAGATTTGCCGCTTTCTCGACCATGAGCGATGCCGCTTCGACTTCCGTGTAGCAGCGCGCTATCGGAAACTGCACACCCTGGTTCATGCCAATTGGGCGATCGAAAACATTCCGTTCGTTCGCATAGGCTGTCGCCTTGTCAATGAAATAACGGCCATCTCCAACACACTCTGCAGCAATGAGTATGCGCTCAGCATTCATACCGTCGAGAACGACCTTGAATCCACGGCCTTCTTCACCGAGGAGGTTATCTGCCGGTATTTCGAGATCGTCGAAGAAAAGCTCACAGGAGTGGTGATTGATCATCGATTCGATCGGTCGTATCTCGAGACCATTACCTTCAGCTGCCTTGACGTCGATCAGAAAAGCCGAGAGGCCTTCTGTCTTCTTTGCCACCTTGTCCTGATCGGTGGTTCGAGCGAGCAGGACCATCAGGTCAGAGTGTTGTATCCGACTGATCCAGACCTTCTGGCCGTTGATCACATAGCCATCTCCGGTCTTTTTGGCTGTTGTCTTCAGGCTGGTTGTGTTGGTCCCTGTTGTGGGTTCTGTGACACCGAAGCTCTGCAGCCGCAGTTCACCGGCGGCTATTTTCGGCAGGAATTCCTTTTTCTGCGCATCGCTGCCATGGCGCAGGACGGATCCCATCACGTACATCTGTGCATGGCAGACCCCGGCATGTGCCCCCGAACGACAGACTTCCTCCATGACGGCTGCTGCTTCGAGAACCCCAAGTCCCGATCCCCCATACTCCTCAGGTATCAGTACACCCAGGAAACCTGCCTGGGTCAGCTCCGCAACAAACTCAGTGGGATAGCCAAGCGTGCGGTCCATGTCGAGCCAGTATTCTTCACCATACCCTGCACAGAGCTGCCGCACTGCGAGGCGAATGTGTTCAATTTCTTCCGCCCGGGTTTGCGTCGGGTTTTCCGCCAATGTCACGTCCACCAGAATTTCGCCTAGCATCGCGAAATCGACCGGCGCTGTCCATGCTGCCCCGGTATTCCCTTACGGGTCCGGTCTCAAGGGCACCTCTGCAACATATCGCATGCTCAGCGCGTATCTGCGGGGCTTGTGGCACGGCGGGCTCCGCAGGTAATGGCGGGTCCCGTTGGCAAGGAGTCCAACACAGCCACAAGCCCTGCAGTACGCGCCCTTCGGGAGCTGCCCGCATCCCCTCTACCTGTGTTGCGCACCTTGCCAATATTCCAATATTGCCTGCGGTGCGGCGCCTTGGTTGAGAAAATGCGGAGCAGCTCTGAGCGCGCGATATGTTGCAGAGGTGCCCTTGACCACCGAACACGCTAATGGGACGATCAATCAACTAAAACAAATAAGTACGGATCTAGGGAGATCGCATGCGATTGCTGACACTGCTTGCCGTGGCAAGTCTGACCTTATCTTCGGCAGCTCTGGCCGAGACATACAAAGCGCCTCGCGGACCGGACGGGGTTCACCCTGACCTGAATGGGATATGGCAGGCACTGAACAGCGCGAACTACAACGTCGAGATGCATACAGCGAGCCATTCCTTGCAGTTGCGTGAAGGTCCGATGGGACCTCTGCCAGCAGTGAAGACGCTTTACCTTGGCGCTGTGGGTGCAGTTCCGCCCGGCCTGGGTGTTGTGGTCGGCGGGAGCATTCCCTACACGCCGGAAGCGCTTGCCATTCGGGACGAAAACAAGGCGAACTGGATTGACCGGGACCCGGAGATCAAATGCTATCTCCCCGGTGTACCGCGTGCGACATACATGCCTCAGCCATTTCAGATCTTCCAGTCCGCGGATGCCGTGTTCATCGCCTACCAGTATGCGGGGGCCACGCGCGAGATCTACATGGAAGACCCGGGACCCGCGCCCGTTGACAGCTGGATGGGATGGTCTCACGGCACCTGGGAGGGTGACACGCTCGTTGTGAAGGTAACCGGCCAGCTCGACAGCACCTGGTTCGACCGGTCAGGCAATCATCACAGCACTCAGATGGTCGTCACGGAACGCTACACGCCACTGACAGCCAACCACCTGCTGTATGAAGCGACCATCGAGGATCCGGAAACATTCACCGAACCCTGGACCATTCGCATGCCACTTTATCGCCGCATGGAACCCAACGCCCAGCTCATGGAATTCCGTTGTGTCGAATTTGTGGAAGAGCTCATGTACGGCGAATGGCGCCGGAATCCTCTTCCAAGGTAACGCTGAGGTCACATCATGCTGGAACGCTCAGTCAGTTGTCTGCTCGCCCTGGTTTTCGCGACAGTTGGCTGGGCTGATACGGCAGGACCACCGGACCTGAGCGGCACGTTCAATGTCGCAACCCTGACGCCGTTGCAGCGTCCGGCCGCTTTCGGCAACAACCTGTATCTATCCCCGGAAGAGGCGGAACGGATCGCAGCGGAGGATGCGGCCAGAAAGGCGAGCCGTTCTGAAGCGAGTGACCCTGACCGGGATGCACCGCCGGAAGGCGGTGACGGCTCTGCCGGGGCTGCGGGAAACGTAGGCGGTTACAACACCTTCTGGATTGAGAACGGCGAAGATACGTTCACCGTCGACGGCAAGTTCCGCACTTCGATCATCACCCACCCCGAAAACGGTCGCCGGCCTGCCGTCACACCCGAGGCACAGAAGCGGTTTGCGGTTGCAGCGAGGAACCGCAGGGAAAATTCGGGAACTGCCTGGTGGATCACAGAAGAAGTGTCACCCGGACCCTATGACAACATGGAACAGCGTCCACTGCCCGAGCGGTGCATTCTGGGTTTCGGTCCGGTTGCCGGTCCGCCGATTTTCCCGACCCTGTATAACAACGTCAAACGCATCATACAGACAGACGAACATGTCATGATCCTTGCGGAGATGGTCCACGATGCCAGGATAGTTCGCATGAATGCGAAACACAGGCCTGAGAGTATACGCACGTGGCTGGGAGACAGCGTCGGGCATTGGGAGGGTGATACGCTGGTGGTGGATACCACCAATTTCAACGATCAACCGGCGTTGCGCGGTGCTACACGGGCACTGCATGTCGTGGAACGGTTTACCCGCATCGACGACAAAACCGTGATGTATCAGTTTACCGTCGACGATCCGAACACCTGGTCCGAACCATGGAGTGGGGAGTATCCCTGGCCTCAGACAGGCGACAAGCTCTATGAGTACGCCTGCCATGAGGGGAACTACGCATTGGGCAACATCATGCGCGGCGCGAGAATACTCGAGCAGGATCTGGAACTCGCGTCCAGAGCAGGAGAGGAGTAATCCGCAATCTTCTCCGTATGGGATTAACGAAGTATAATGGCGTCATTGAACCGGCACGTTGTCGGGCACTGACAGAGCAGACCGAATAGCACAGACCGAATAAAAGAGGATATTCGAAGATGTTGAAAAGAGTATTGGCCGTAGCGGGACTCGCAGGTTGCCTTCTGAGTTCTACCCATTCCTGGTCGCACCATGCCTTTGGAGCAGAATTCGACCCTAACCGGCCCCTTGTTCTCCGTGGACCGGTCGTCAAGGTCGAGTGGGTAAATCCTCATGCATGGATTCACCTCGAGCACACAAACGAAGATGGCGCTAAAGAGGTCTGGATGGTCGAAGGTGGCACACCAAACACGCTTCTGCGCCGAGGTCTGAACAGAAACTCGCTCCTGCCCGGAACGCTCATCGTCGTTGACGGCTACCAGTCCAAAGACCGTTCAAAGCGCGCTAACGGTCGCGACGTGACTTTCGAAGACGGCAGCAAGATTTTCATGGGATCCTCCGGCACGGGTGCTCCCCGCGACGGACGAGATCCGACGGAGCGCTGATCGGACTCCAGTATGACAACAAGCCGGGTTCGTCCCGGCTTTTTGTTTTCAATCTCGCAAACGGAAACGCGTTGATCAGAATTTGACAGATCTCTTCAGCCAACCCAGCTTCCTGCTGATGCTCGTTGTCGGTGTTTCTGCGGCAACTGTCGCGACCTGGTTCATCAGCAAACGCAGTTTCGCGAGACGTATCGACGAGGCGTTCGAAAACGGACTGGCCCACCAGGACCTCAATCGATCCGAAGAGCTTCGGCAGATGCAGGAACGCTACGATGCCCTGGATCGGCAATACCAGAACGCCCGCACCCAGTCGGCTGCAGACGCCGCGTCGCTGCGTGCCCGGGAAGAGCAAACCCAGGAACTGCGCGAAGAACTGAAAACCGGTCAGTCGGCCCTGAGCCAGGCGCAGAGTGAGGTGGCAGCGATGACCGCGCGCCTCG
>JANQFF010000264.1 GCA_028277965.1 Pseudomonadales bacterium | reverse complement strand
ATTTCCGGTACATAGACGACGCGTTCGTAACCCATTTGGACTACGACGACGATGCCATAAAGGCCGTTACAGCAGTCGACAGAAGCGGCGAGCGGAGTCGCTTCAGCGCGGAAACCTACGCTCTAGCGGCCGGAACATTGTGTTCCTCGAAAATATTGCTGGACTCGATTTATCAGCGGACGGGAACCGTTCACGAGCTCAGCGGACTCATGGATAACAGGCAAGTTGTTGTCCCCTTCCTGACACGACGCAGGCTCGCCAAAACCGTCGATACGCACAGCTACCAGTTTCACCAGCTGGCGCTAGGAATTGTTCAAGACGCTCCCGAGGAGCACGTTCACGGGCAAATTACGACTTTGAAATCGGCGTCGGTTCATCCCGTGACGCAGAATATGCCGCTAGATCTGCGTGCCGCGCTGGAAGTCTTTCGTGTTACCCACGCAGCACTCGGTGCCGCGAACGTCTGGTTGCATGACCGACGCAGGCCCGAGAACGTGCTTACCATTCGTCCACGGTCTGGAACTGCACGAACCGATTTGGTTGTACGCTGTGTCGAAGACGCCCCTGATCACTTCGATCTCCAGCTCAATACTATCAACCGAGCACTGGGCAAGCTCGGTTGTATAGTTCCACCTGGAATGACTCAACGTCTACCCAGAGGCTCTAGCGTCCACTACGCAGGCACTGTACCTATGCAGCAAGCACGCCAGCCATTCAGCTGCACGCCGAACTGTCGCAGCAATGACTTTCGCAACCTCTATTTCGCTGATGGTGCCAGCTTCCCATTCCTACCTGCAAAGAACTTAACCTTCACGCTGATGGCCAACTCGGTGAGGATTGCCCACGCTTTGCATCGTGACCTAACTACGGGCGATCTGTAACCGCTCTTATCCGTCGCAAGTCACCCTGAACAACGTTGCGTTCTGGTTCGTCCACTGAATTTGCCAGTTATCGGGTGGCTCTTGGACAGCAGTTGGTAGTTCGAATCCCTGCATGTTTAACCACATACCGGGTCTATCAGTTAGCCAATCGCTGTACCCACGGTTCTTAAGCACGT
>JANQFF010000218.1 GCA_028277965.1 Pseudomonadales bacterium | reverse complement strand
AGATTGTTCAACGCGCGGTGCTGATGATCCTGGAGGCTGTCTATGAACAGGATTTCTACGATTTCTCCTACGGATTTCGCCGCGGTCGCAGTCCCCATGATGCCTTACAGGTGCTGCGTGAACTTTGCATGGATGCCGGCATTCACTGGATCGTGGACGCAGATGTGAGTGGATACTTTGATAACATTGACCACGGACGCTTGCAGGATTTCCTCCGGCAGCGGGTCAATGACGGCAGCCTGCGCCGACTGATCGGCAAATGGCTGAAGGCAGGAGTGCTGGAGGAGGGCGAACTCAGCTACCCGGATAGGGGAAGTCCCCAGGGGGCTGTGATTTCGCCTTTACTGGCGAATGTATTCCTGCACCATGTGTTGGACCAATGGTTCATGGAGGAGATTCGTCCGCAACTGAAAGGCAAGGCGTTTTTGATACGCTACGCCGACGATTTCGTGATCGGTTGTGAGTACGAATCGGAGGCCCGCTGGCTGATGGAACAGGTGCGGCAGCGATTTGCTTCCCACGGGCTGACCATTCACCCAACGAAGAGTCATGTGATCGATTTCCGTCGTCCCAGCCGCCTACCAACGGCCGGCGTCGGGCCGTCTTCCCCGTCACCAAGCAACGGGCAAGGTGGGTGCAGGAAAGGTAACGGTACCTTCAATTTTTTGGGGTTTACTCACTACTGGGCACGATCACAACGCGGATTCTGGGTCATCAAGCGTCGCACGATGGGTAAGCGTCAACGCAGGGCGTTTCTGTCGATCTGGGATTGGTGTCGCCGCCATCGACATCTTTCCTTGAAGGAGCAGCATCAGCGGCTAAGTTCGAAATTGCGGGGCCACTATCAATACTATGGTATCCGCTGCAATTTGGAGCGGATGCGTGCGGTGTACAACCATGTGAAGCGAGCCTGGCGTTACTGGCTGAGCCGCCGCAGTCATCGCAGCGACATTCCGTGGGAGCAGTATGTGCGATACCTTGAGAAGTACCCGTTACCTGCACCCCGGATCGTCCACTCGATTTAGCTTGTGTCTGCGGGCAGCAAAGTGATGCAGACTGGGACGTACCGCTTCCAGTCGCCGAGGAACCGGATGAGGGAAACCTTCACG
>JANQFF010000203.1 GCA_028277965.1 Pseudomonadales bacterium | reverse complement strand
AATTCCTCCGCACTGTAGAGACCCGTTCCTGGATCCACGGTGAGAAAATCGCAGTTGAACCCACGATAAGAAGCTTTGACCTCTTCGCTGATATCAGCGCAGGGATCGCGTTGAACCCCCTGCAGCTCCTGCAGAACATTCGGCATACCGACGTTTTCGAAAACCTTGTTGTTTACGCCAAATGGACGCGTCTCATCGACATAGAAAGTCTTCAGGTAGTTGTAGACATACTCGGAACTCTTGTAGCGCGTGATCATGGTGAGATCCGGGGGCGCTGCTCCGAACCACTTCTTGCCTGCATCACGTGTCATCGCTGTTGTCATCAGCCCGCCGATCGCCTGGTCCGTAAAGATGAGCTTCTCGAGCGCTATCTCATGAGGAATACCCAGATCGTCAGCCGTGCGCTCGTAGCGTTGATACTCGAGACTGTGACAACCAATACAGTAGTTCATGTATAACCGCATGCCGTTCTGCAGAGACGGCATGTTTTTCAGATCCGTGTCGATCGGATCCATGTCCCAGTTAATAGCCGCCGCCCCAAAGCTGAGCGCCGGAAGCGTCAACAGGGGCACCATCAACAGTATCCATACCTGCTTTTTCATACTGTCACCCTCTCCGGCTCCGGCTTGGTCTTCTCAACGCGTGTGTACCAGGGCATCAGAACGAAATAGAGGAAGTAGACGATCGTAAAGATCTGTGCCGCGGCTGTTCTTCCAGCTGTCGGCGCGAGTGTGCCGAGGTAGCCGAGAATGAAGAAACTCACCACCAGCGTCGCGAGCATGAACTTGGACGCCGCGCCTTTATAGCGGATCGATTTGACCGGGCTCTTGTCCAGCCAGGGCAGGGCCGCGGGAATGATGATAGCGCCCACCATCACGACAAATCCCCAGAATTTCGCATCCAGACCCAGGAGCGGGAACGTTGCTGCACGCAGCATCGAATAGAAAGGTGTGTAGTACCACACGGGGGCAATGTGATCAGGCGTCGCCAGCGGATCTGCCGGGATGAAGTTCGGCTTCTCGATGAAGTACCCGCCCATCTCCGGCGCATAGAACACAATCACGCAGAACGCTATCAGGAACAGCACCGTCGCATGGATGTCGTGCACCGTGTAGTACGGGTGGAACGGTATGCCATCGACGGGGATACCTTCTTTGTTCTTGTTCTTTTTGATCTCAATCCCGTCGGGATTGTTGGATCCGACATGGTGCAGGGCAACCATGTGTACAAATACCAGTACAACCAGCACGAGCGGCAATGCGATCACGTGGAGTGCAAAGAAGCGGTTGAGCGTCGCATCGGATACGAGGAAGTCACCGCGCACCCATTCCATCAGGTCCGGGCCGATGACGGGTATCGCTCCAACCAGCGAGAGGATTACCTGGCCTGCCCAGTAGGACATGTTCCCCCATGGCAGGAGATAGCCAAAGAACCCTTCAGCCATCAGCGCCAGGAAAATGGCCATGCCGATCAACCAGAGCAGTTCACGCGGACCGCGATACGAGCCATACATCAGTCCCCGGTACATATGTATGTACACAACCAGGAAAAAGAACGACGCCCCGGTCGAATGCAGGTACCGGATCAGCCAGCCGTACTCAACATCGCGCATGATGTATTCGACAGATGCAAACGCGCCATCACCGGTCGGGGCATAAGCCATTGTGAGCCACACACCCGTCAGGATCTGGTTCACGAGCATGAAAATGGCGAGCACACCGAAGTAGTACCAGAAGTTGAAGTTCTTCGGCGCGTAGTACTTGGACATGTGGTATTCGTACGTTTCCGTCATCGGGAAACGCTCGTCGACCCAGTCGACGAACCCAAACCACATTGTGGTCCACTTGTTGTTTTCTTGCGCTTTGTCCTCAGCCATTACGCAGCTCCCTCCAGGCCAATCGTGATGACGGTGTCGGTGTCATACCGGTGAGGGGGAACCTCGAGGTTGTCGGGAGCGGGGTAACCACTGCCAACCCGGCCAGCAAGGTCAAACTTCGAGCCGTGGCAGGGGCAGAAGAAACCACCTTCACCGCTGTCCCAGTTTTCGGTCTCCACGAGTTTGGGCGAACACCCCAGATGTGTGCAGATACCCACATAGATACCAATTTCGGCACGACTCGAACGAGTCTGGTTCCTGGCGTACTCCGGCTGCATCTCACCTTCCGAATCCGGATCAGCGAGCGGGAGGTCACTGCTTTCGAGCTGGGCAACCGTCGCGTCATCCCTGGAAATGATGAAAACGGGCTTGCCACGCCATTCGATCGTGAGCATTTCACCCGGGGCAAGCTTGCTGATATCCACAGTCACGGGTGCACCAAGGGCTCTCGCTTTTGCACTGGGATTCCAGAAACTGACAAATGGTACGGCGGCTCCCACAACACCGAGGCCCGCTGCAACGGATGCGGCCCCAATCAGAAAGTAGCGCCGGGAGGTGTTGACGTCATCTGTGCGCCAACCGGTCTCATTTCCGGCATCCGGCACAGGCGAGTCCAGGCTTGCTTCATCGCTCAAGACTACGTGCTCCCATTTTTATCTTGTTGGTCAACTTGGGGGAAGGCGCCACTCATTTCAGAAATGAGGCTTCTCCGCGCCTTCTCAAACGCCGAATTATAGCACGATAGCGGTTAGCGCTTGGAGTACTGTGGACGTTTGCGGGCCTTGCGTAACCCAACTTTTTTACGTTCAACTTCACGAGCATCGCGTGTGAGAAATCCAGCTGCCCTGAGCGGCTGGCGCAGGGTTTCGTCGTAGTCGACGAGTGCCCGTGCAATACCATGGCGGATCGCACCCGCCTGCCCGGAACTGCCGCCACCTCGTACTGTCACTTTGACGTCCAGGGTGTCGGTCATCTCCACCACTTCGAGCGGCTGCCGCACGATCATCCGTGACGTTTCACGACCGAAGAACTCATCAAGCGGCTTGGCATTCACGGTAATCTGTCCCGTGCCTTTGCTGATGAACGTTCGCGACGCGGCGGTTTTGCGGCGGCCAGTACCGTAGTAATAATCGCTCATGCATCAATCTCCAACGCAACCGGTTGTTGTGCCGAGTGGGGGTGTTCGCCACCGGCATAAACTTTGAGTTTTCTGTACATCTGCCGCCCAAGCGGATTTTTCGGCAACATACCTTTAACTGCCTTCTCAATCAGACGCTCCGGGTGGGAAGCGCGCATCTCAGCAACTGTGGTTCCTTTTATACCCCCGGGATAACCACTGTGGCGCCAATACACTTTGCCTTCTTCCTTATTGCCCGTCACACGCACTTTCTCGGCGTTCACGACAATAATGTAGTCCCCGGTATCGACATGGGGTGTGTATTCCGGCTTGTGTTTCCCACGCAGCCGCGTGGCAATTTCCGTCGCCAGCCGTCCCAGGGTGAGATTTTCAGCATCGATGACCCACCAGGCACGTTCAACATCTTGTGGGCGCATGCTTACCGTTTTCATTTATCGCCTCTGTTTATCGTTTTTTGTGAGCGCACGCAGCCGGCACCCGAATTTTGGGAGCGCGAATGATAGAGGAGCACCCTGGTGTTTACAACTGGATTAGAGGGCCTTAGACAGAGGTTGCGTCGTGTGAGTCCGCCAGGTAATCGTGGGACTGCATCTCCAGCAGCCGGCTCTGGGTCCGCTCGAATTCGAACCGCAATCGCTCACCCTGATAAAGCTCGGTAATGGGTGCCGCGGCGCTGATGATCAGCTTGACGCGATGGTCGTAAAACTCATCCACAAGACTGATGAAACGCCTGGCAGCGTCTTCTTTGCGCGCCGTCAGAACCGGCACATTACTCACGAGAACCGCGTGATATACGAGCGCAAGTTCTATGTAGTCATTCTGGCTGCGCGGACCTTCACACAATTCGGAAAACTCGAACCAGACCACGTCATCGGCCACCATACGCACGGCAATCTCACGCCCTTCGATCGTGAGAACAACGTCTTCCTCAGGCGTGTCGGGAGCAAGGGAAGTAAAACTACGGGCCAGGCTCAACTCCGCCTCATCATCCAGCGGCGAATGGTAGATTTCCGCCTGTTCAAGAGCACGCAGACGAAAATCCATGCCGGCCTCAACGTGATGCACGTGTGTATGTTCGTTGATGAGGTCGATGGCCGGTAGAAAACGACGCCTCTGCAACCCGTTTTCGTAGAGGGCATCCGGCGCCACGTTGGAGGTTGCAATGAGTGTGACCCCACGTTCAAAGAGAGCCGCCATCAGCTCCGCGAGGATCATCGCATCGCCGATGTCCGAAACAAAAAATTCGTCAAAACAAAGAATGTCGGCCTCGTCGGCAAATTCATCCGCGACCTTTGTCAGCGGGTCAGGTGTCCCGGCCCATCGCTTGAGCCCATCGTGGACACGCCGCATGAATCTGTGGAAGTGCATGCGAAGGCGGCGATCAACGGGCAGACAGTCATAGAAGAGATCCATCAGCATCGTCTTGCCACGGCCGACGCCACCCCAGATGTACAGGCCCCGTTCGGGCATCACCTCGGCAGACCTGCCCAATCTCCTCTTCAGGGTTGAACTCACCCTGGACATAAAGGACTCTTCGGACCCTGCTTCTGCTGTCAGCCGTTGATATAGATCATCCAGCAGCTCAACGACCCTGGCTTGAGCAGCATCTTCAAGAAATTCTCCGTCGCGGCTTTTTTGCTGGTATTTTTCTAGTGGTGAGCGCGTGGCCATCGGTGTCAGATCTTCCCCGGCGCGCGAATTATATAAGGGAGGGACGTACAAGTGACACAACTGACTCGCTTCATTCTGGTTCCAGCGGTCCTGGGAGCCCTGCTCGGGCTTGCGATCATCGTTTTCACCGATGACGACGACAAACCCGGATACGCCCAGGCTGTTGCGTCTGCAGCGCCCGCTGTGGTCAATATCTACACGTCCAGTTTTACGTCTACAAGCCTGTTATGCCGTATCCCTGCTTACCGGGATCTGTGCCAGGCATTCGGTTCCGGCTCCCAGGTGCAGAACGCGCTTGGGTCAGGTGTCATCATGCGCGCGGATGGTTATGTGCTGACAAACAACCACGTGGTGGCCGGGGCAGACGAGATCCTCGTGATGTTCGCCAACAACCAGACGATTTCCGCCACCGTCATCGGGACAGACCCACATACCGACCTTGCAGTCATCAAGGTTCCGGCCGAGGGCCTCCCTGTTATTCCCCAACTGGAGAACGAACAACCCGAGGTCGGGGACGTGGCCCTGGCCATTGGAAATCCATTCGGGTTGGGTCATAGCGTCTCCCAGGGGATCATCAGCGGGTTTTCACGAACCACCATCACGATCAGTCCTTATGACGATTTCATCCAGACAGACGCGGCCATCAGCCCCGGAAATTCA
This sequence comes from Pseudomonadales bacterium, assembly GCA_028277965.1. Lineage (GTDB taxonomy): Bacteria > Pseudomonadota > Gammaproteobacteria > Pseudomonadales > Azotimanducaceae > UBA4421. Next base: position 18,024 of record JANQFF010000203.1, on the reverse strand, counting down.
GGTGGCGCCCTGATCGACTATCGTGGTCGCCTGCTCGGTATCAACACCATGATCTACTCACAGTCAGGAGGATCCGAGGGAATCGGTTTCGCCATCCCCGCAGACATCGCTATCGATATCATGAACAAAATTGTTGAGCATGGCCGTGTGATCCGCGGCTGGCTGGGGATTCGCCTCGCGCCACATCCGACAAGCTATTCGGGCACGGGATTGGCGGTTGCAGCAGTCACACACCAGGGACCGGCATTCAGAGCGGGCATTCGCCCGGGCGACGTCATTCACTCGGTCAACGGTACCCCTGCCGTCAACGCTTATTCCATCACACGCGTTATAGCTGCAACCCGTCCGGGGAGTCCGCTTGCAATAGAAGTCGCACGTCAGGAGCAGCGGTTTCAGACCACGGCAACCGCTGGAGAGTTACCCAGCTCTTAAGATTGGCCCGCACGCACAGCCGCTGCCCGCGCGTGTGCGTGCAGCCCTTCTGCTTCAGCAAGCGGAACGGCAATGTCCGCCAGTTCCGCTGCCCCTGCAGGGGACATACGAATGACGGAACTGCGCTTAACAAAATCGTAGACACCAAGGGGCGAGCCGAACCGCGCGGTACCGAATGTCGGCAACACATGTGACGGTCCCGCAACGTAATCACCCAGCGTTTCCCCGGAGTGTGCGCCACAGAAGATGGCACCCGCATGCCGGACATCATCGATCAGGTCGTCAGGGTTCGATACATGCAATTCGAGATGTTCGGGAGCTATCCGGTTGGCTACCGTAATCGCTTCAGACATGTCGCGGGTTTGTATCAACGCGCCACGCCCTTCCAGTGACGCCCGGATAATGTCAGCGCGGACCATCTGTGGGAGCCGGTCTGACATGAGGTCTCGCACTTTTTCTATGTACGCGCGATCAGGGCACAGCATGATGCTCTGAGCGGCTGCATCATGTTCCGCCTGGGAAAAGAGATCCATGGCCACCCATTCCGGGTCGGTTGAACCATCAGCGACCACCAGGATTTCGCTCGGACCCGCAATGATGTCAATGCCAACGTGCCCGAAAACCTGCCGCTTGGCTTCCGCGACGTAAGCACCACCAGGACCAACGATTTTGTCAACGCGCGGCACAAGCCCGGTTCCATATGCCAGCGCGGCAACCGCCTGGGCTCCCCCTATACTGAAGACGCGGTGGGCACCCGCTATGTGAAGTGCGGCTAAAACCAGATCGTTTGCACGATCATCTGGTGTCGGCACCAATACAATGAGCTCATCTACTCCCGCAACTGCGGCTGGAATCAGGGTCATTAACACACTCGACGGGTAACTCGCCTGTCCACCCGGCACGTAAACGCCAACGCGCTCAAGTGGCGTTATTTTCTGACCAAGTTCATTGCCGAGCGGGTCCGTGAACGACCAGGAGCTTTCCTTCTGATATTCGTGGTAGTTCCGAATGCGCTCAGCTGCTCCCTGGAGAGCCCGCAACTGATCTACCGGAACCCTGCTGACAGCCTCTTCAAGGCGCTCTGTGCCAATTTCCAGATTGTGAGCCGCGTCAACCTGCCTGCGGTCAAACCGGTTGGTGTATTCAACCAGGGCCTCATCTCCGCGCTCCCGAACCGTCTGCACAATCTCGCGGACCGCCAGTTCGATGCCCGCAGAAGCCTCACCGTCCTGCCAATCGAGCAGCCGGTCGAGTTGCGCGGAGAAATCATCCTCGACGGTGCTGAGCACCGGAAGGTCGAGCGGGTTCACACGACCGTCCGTAATTGCCCGGAAAACTGGCGGATTGCATCGAACTGGGTTTTCATCGACGCACGGTTTGCTATCAGACGCGTCGTGATATCACAGATGGTCTCCCGCGCCTCAAGGCCATTCGCCTTGAGGGTGTTACCCGTATCAACGATATCGACAATCGTATCGGCCAGTCCCAGCACCGGGGCTATTTCCATTGCTCCCGAGAGCTTGATGAGTGAAACCTGCCGAGACTGGCGCCGGTAGTAGTCACGGGAGATGTTCACAAATTTCGTCGCGACCCGGAGCACACCATCAGGTTCGGGTACTCCGACCGGACCTGCGGTCATCATCCTGCACTTCCCGATACCGAGGTCGAGAAGCTCATAAAAACCCATGGATCCACCATGCTCTAAAATGGTGTCTTTACCTGTGACGCCAACGTCTGCCACGCCATTTTCAACATAGGTCAGCACATCTGCGCTGCGGCAGATAATTAACGTGTGATCACATGCCTTTGTTTTGAAAATGAGCCTGCGTGACTCATATACGTCCTCTTCCGGCACAACGTCGCATTGCGCCAGCAGTGGCAAACATTCCTTGAGGATACGGCCCTTGTTCAGGGCGATCACGAGTCCCATGTCTGTCTCGCGTTAACTCGGCTATTTAGCGGGTGGCGCATCCTACCAGAAAACTTTTTAAGTATTCCCTTTAAGACACTCTCTGTACCGCACCACCGAGTTGCTGGAGCTTTTCCTCGATTGTCTCGTAACCACGATCGATGTGATAAATCCGATCGATTGTCGTTGTGCCTTCTGCGACGAGTGCTGCGATCACCAGGCTCGAGGATGCCCGCAGGTCAGTAGCCATCACAGGCGCGGCTTTCAAACGGTCCACACCGTGGACCACAGCCATCGATTGCCCATGCAGTTCTATGCTGGCACCGAGCCGATTCAGCTCCTGCACATGCATGAATCGGTTTTCGAAGATGTTCTCTTTGATGCTTGCCGTGCCGTCTGCAACCGCATTCAAGGCCATGAACTGCGCCTGCATATCGGTCGGAAATCCGGGATAGGGTGACGTTTCGATATCCACGGCAATGGGACGACTGCCACCCATGTCGAGTGAAACCGTTGTCTCTCCTGTCTGGATCTGCGCACCTGCATGCTGCAGCTTCTCGAGGACCGCCCCGAGCGTTGCAGGATCCACATCGATCAGTTCTATATCCCCACCTGTCGCCGCAGCTGCAATCAGGTAGGTACCGGCTTCCACACGGTCAGCCATGACGGCATACGTTCCACCGTGGAGTGCATCCACACCCTCGATTTCTATCGTGGACGTCCCGAGTCCCGATATGTTGGCTCCAAGGGTCTGCAGAAACCGGCCAAGATCAACAATCTCGGGTTCCCGTGCACAGTTCTGCAGCGTTGTTACTCCCCGCGCGAGGCAGGCCGCCATCATGAGGTTTTCCGTGCCGCCGACGGTGACGATATCCATATAAACTTGAGTTCCGGTGAGACCCCGGGGTGCAGACGCTTTGACGTAACCGTCTTCGACCACCACCTCAGCACCCAGCGCTTCGAGACCTTTCAGGTGCTGATCCACCGGCCGAGAACCTATTGCACACCCCCCCGGCAGCGAGACCTGGGCTTCTCCGAATCTAGCAACCATCGGTCCGAGGACGAGGAAAGACGCACGCATTGTCTTGACCAGTTCATACGGTGCAAGCAGCTGGTCGAGTTTGCAGGCGGACACCTCAACGTTGAGCTTTTCATCGATTGTCACATCCGCCCCAAGCGTGCCAAGCAACTCAATCATGGTTGTGACATCGTGAAGGTGCGGCGCGCGGCTGATCTTGACAGGTTCCGCCGACAGGAGCGTGCCAGCGAGTATGGGTAACGCGGAGTTTTTCGCCCCGCTCACCCGCAGTTTCCCCGAAAGCCTGCGCCCCCCGGTGATCCGGAGCTTATCCATCCGGGACTTCGGCCCTGATGGTCACAGCGTGCAGGGTACCGTCCGCGATGAGGTCTTCCACACAGGCATAAACCGCCTGCTGCTTCTGAACCCGATTCATGTCGGCAAACACCTCGCTCGTAACACCTAACACAGCCCGATTCCCGTCCACCTGCACGTCGATGACCGCACCGGGGAAGCGGTTCTCGATCCGGGTACGAATCTCTTCATCCATACTTCTTCTTATCCTATCGTCATTCTGGAGAATCAGGCAGGAGCACACTGCCGAGGCCGGAAAACTCGATCATGTTGCGAAGATCTTCCGACAGACTGGTGAACCTGAGCGTCTTCTCCTGGAGATACGCATGTCGGTACCAGACCATCATGACCGCAACGGTAAGGCTGTTTGCCTGGGTCAGGCCACCGAGATCCACGTGCAGGGAACCTTCACCATGCTGATCGATTTTTCTGCAACCGTCTTCTTTTATACGGTCGGCATCGTCAAACGCGAGGGCGTGACCGTTCACGGAGAAACTGTCGTCCAGGGTTACCGGCATCTCGGGCATCAGGTCTGAGCCGCTGCTTCCCCGGCAGGCTCCTCATCCTGCCCTTCAATGGTTCTGGACCAGGCATCAATGACCCTGTCCATGTCCCTGCCGTACGCCGGGTCTTTCATCGCACTGGCGAACTGCGTTTTGTAGTTCACGCCAATGTTGACGCCCTCGACGATGATGTTCTGGACAGTCCAGGCACCTGTCTTTTTACGCAGCATGTTATAGACGACCACGTAGGTCTTTCCCTCGAAGGTGATTTCCTGTGTGACGCTGACCTTGTTCGGTGATGCTGCGCGACCTGGAAGAACTTCCACTTTACCCTCGTGGAATTCGGTCAATGCCAGCGCGTAGGTACGAACCAGACTCCACTTGAACGACTCCGCAAAACGTTCACGCTGTTCAGGGCTCGCCCGTTTGTAGTGAGCACCCATGACGTTTCGGGAAAACCGCTTGAAGTCGACGAGGGGCCTCAACAACGCCTCCACCTCCGTGTAGAACCGTTCAGGATCTTCCTTGGCATACGCCTGCCCATCTTTGATGAGCGCCAGCACTTCATCCGTCGCTAGCCGCAGAGCCTCTTCGGCAGTCTCAGCCATCACGGCTTCATCAACACTCGCCTGAGCGGGTCCGGCAGCCCATCCGATACCCGAAAGGATAAGCACTGCAATAATCAACTTGCCTGACTTCATCACCTTATTCCCTTATTAGAGTATTAGTCACCGAGGTTCGTGAGAAATTCACCTATGAGGTTCTCTAACACGAGCGCGCCCTGGGTTTCCGTGATCTCATCGCCTTCATCGAGCATTTCTTCATCTGCCCCCGGTGCAAGGCTGATGTATCGGGCCCCGAGAATGCCCTCTGTAAGCACCTGTGCCGAAGTATCTGCGGTAAGGCTGCCTGGCGCACCAAATATCTCCAGGTAGACAATCGCATCACCCCACTCGGTATCCACAGCAATATCGCGAACCCGGCCAATCGTCACTCCGGCCATGCTGACCTTCGAACGGACACGTAATCCGGAAACATCATCGAACCGGGCAGTCACCGTATAACTCTCTTCCGACTCTCTGAGGCTTACCCCGCTCACCTGAACCGCAAGGAAGACGAGCGCGAGAATGCCCGCCAGGACAAACGCCCCAACGCTTATTTCAACCGTTCGCATGCGCATCAAAAATCTCCGTACAACACGAGCGTCAACAGGAAGTCGGATGCCAGTATCAACACCGACGATATCACCACGGTACGGGTCGTCGCCATAGACATCCCTTCCGCAGTTGGCGGGGAATCATACCCCTGGAACACCGCAACCCAGGTCACAAGCACGGCAAACGCCACGCTTTTGAGCATACCTTTTCCAAGATCTTCCCACAGCTCCACCACATCCTGCATCCCGGACCAGAAACCTCCGGGGTCCGCACCCAGCCACTCCACCGCGACGATGAACCCGCCAAATACCGCAACCATGTTGAAGATCAGTGTCAGGGTCGGCACGCTGATGATGCCTGCCCAGATCCGCGGCGCGACGATTCGCCGCAGAGGATCGACACCCATCATCTCCATGCTGGAGAGTTGCTCGGTGGTTTTCATGAGACCAATCTCGGCTGTCAGAGCGGAGCCAGCCCGGCCGGCGAAAAGGAGTGCAGTGACCACGGGGCCAAGCTCCCGCAGGACCACAAGGGCCAGACCCAGACCAACCGCATCCTGAGCGCCGAAGCGTGCGAGCTGGGTGTAGAACTGCAACGCTATGACAGCCCCGATGGAAAAGGCAGACAGGACAATAATTACGAGTGACAGGAAGCCGACGTTGTAGATCTGTTTGATCACCAGACCCACATCGGTCCATCGCGGCAGGCCCGCCATCGCGTTGACCCAAAGAAAGGAAGCACGTCCGAGGGCTTCAAGCCAGTTGAGAAAGCGAACACCGAGTCCGCGCAGGAGATCCAGCATGCTCAGCCGCTGTCCTGGCTGCTGATGACGTCAAACTCGATATCGTCTGCCGGATAGTGGAACGGCACCGGACCGTCCGGTTCGCCATACATGAACTGGGTAACGCGATTGGATTTCGAACTCCGCAATTCTTCCGGAGATCCGGATCCTATGACCTTGCCGTCGGCGATGATGTAAATCTGCTGAGCGATCCCCACTGTTTCGTGTATGTCGTGCGACACGAGCAGGCTCGTTGTTTTCAACGCCTTGTTAAGATCCCGAATCAGCCTTACCAGAACGCCCAATGCAATCGGGTCCTGCCCAGTAAAAGGCTCGTCGTACATGATCAGCGCCGGATCCAGGGCGATAGCCCTCGCCAGGGCAACCCGCCTCGCCATTCCCCCGGACAACTCCGAAGGCTGCAGGTCACGTGCTCCACGCAGACCCACGGCGTTCAGTTTAATAAGAACGAGATCCCGGATGAGTTCTTCAGACAGGTCGGTATGCACGCGCAGGGGAAACGCGACGTTTTCGAACACAGAGAGGTCTGTAAACAACGCAGCGTTCTGAAAGAGCATGCCAATATTGCGCCTGAAAGCGAAGAGCTCACCGCGGCTCATGGATGCCACGTCCCGGCCGTCAACACGCACCTGGCCACTGTCAGGCTTGAGCTGTCCACCAATGATCCTGAGAAGTGTCGTTTTCCCTGTGCCACTAGGCCCCATGATCGCCGTGATCTTGCCGCGGGGAATGGACAGCGTCACATCATCGAAAATGGCTCTTTCGCCACGGTGAAACGTCATGCCTTCTATTTCAATCAGGCTGTCAGACACAAGTTCGTCCACGGGTTAGCACGAGTTGAGAGGGAGAGTTTTGCTGATAAAGACACTGCATGGGCGATTATAGCACCGCGATTTTGGCTGTTGGCTCTGAAGGCTGTAAAGACTAAAGTGGCGACCGACACTGAAAGTATTCCGGACTAAGACCAACAACAACACATGTGGGTTCCCCTCCTGCTACTCATTTTTGGCTTCATCGCCCTGGTATGGAGTGCGGACCGGTTCCTGTCCGGCGCAGCCGCATGCGCGACGAATCTGGGTGTGTCAAAAATGCTGATTGGTCTGACGGTAGTGTCCATCGGCACGTCGGCACCCGAGATCCTCGTTGCTCTTTTTGCGGCAATTGACGGTAACCCGCTGCTCGCAGTGGGTAACGCCATCGGATCCAACATCGCCAACATCGGTCTGGTCCTGGGAATCACTGCGCTTGTCGCTCCTCTGCCGTTTTCACGCCAGGTTCGTAAAGCTCAACTGCCCTGGCTGCTGGGAGCGACATTCCTGGCCCTGGGACTCCTCTTCGACCGGCACCTGTCACTCCTCGATGGTCTGATCCTGCTCGCCGGTTTGTCGTTCATCCTGTACAAACTCGTGCAGACCCAAAAAGAGCCCAACCAGGAGATATCCGCTTCCATCCAGGAAGAACTCGACGAACTGCCGGACATGACAACCCCCCAGGCTGTCAGCTGGCTAATCATTGGTCTTCTGATCCTGCTGACCTCTGCCCAGGTGCTCGTGTACGCTGCAACCACGATCGCCGTGATGCTCGGAGTCAGTGAGATGATCATTGGTCTCACGATCGTCGCGATTGGTACCAGCCTGCCGGAGCTCGCTGCAACCATCGGTTCAGCTATCAAAGGGCACCCCGATATCGCCATTGGCAACGTGGTCGGCTCCAACATCCTGAACATCCTTGCCGTCCTGTCCGTGCCCGCTATTGTCGATCCGACAGCTATCGAGTCGAGTGCCCTGTGGCGTGATGGGGGCATGATGCTCGCATTGACGCTGATGCTTGCCCTGTTCGCCTACGGCATCAATTCGAGGCCGGTCATTACCCGTTTCGAGGGTGCGGTGATGCTCATGGCGTGGGTCGGCTACAACCTGCTTCTCATCCAACAGGCCTGACGATGAAATCCGAAACCGAGATCGACAGCATCGCGCGCGAGGTGCAGGGGATCATTTTTGACGTTGACGGCGTCCTCACGGACGGACGGATCATCTACGGTGACGACGGAACGGAATACAAGGCATTTAACGTTCGGGACGGGGCAAGCCTCAAACTTCTGAACAGTCACATCCCCGTTGCGATCATCACCGGTCGGCGTTCAAACGTCGTGAAACGGCGTGCCGACGAACTGGGTATCCGTCATCTGGAACAGGGCGCAGCCAGCAAGGCAGCTGCCCTCACCGCGCTGATCGACGCCGGATTTCCCGCTGATCATCTGGCGTCGGTCGGGGACGACCTCGCGGACCTGGAGCTATTCAGTGACGAGCGAGTGACCCTCAATATGACCGTCGCGGATGCCCATCCGGAGGTCTTACTACAGGCGCACTATGTGAGTCCATACAATGGTGGCGGGGGTGTGGCCATCGATATCGCCCGCATCGTTTTGAACGCCCAGGACAAATGGCCATTCTGAACCGGTTTGTCCTGCCCGCGCTCGCCGCGTTGACCATTGCCGCGCTGCTCTGGCTCCTGACAGACGATACTGTCGTTGAACCGGAACCCGAGATTGAAGACGAACAACAGGAACCCGATGTCCTGGCTTCGGGGGTTTCCTTTCAGCAACTGCGACCCGACGGTCAGCTGCATTATCGATTGAACGCTGAAACCATTCGCCAGTACAACAGTGACAACCTGACCCGAATGAACAATCCCGACCTGCATCTCACCAGCGAGAACGGGCCGCCCTGGGACATCAAATCCCGCCAGGGAAACGTCAGCCAGCACACTGATGACGATGGCAGTCCCGAAGACGTTGTGCACCTGAGCGAAGACGTCGAGATGATACAAACCCATCCTGAAAACGGGCTCGTCGTCATGCGATCAGAATCGATCTACATCTACCCCAACCGTCAATACGCCGAAAGCAGCCAAAATGTTATGATCGATACAGAAGTCGGACGTACCGTCGCAGCCGGTATGTCAGCAGATCTGGAGACCGGCGTAGTAACGCTGAAGTCCAATCCACAACAGCGGGTACATACGATTGTCTTACCGGAACAGTTCAAGAAGAGCTGACCTGCCAGGAACGCGGGCATGGTTGCTGCTGGCCGTTTTGTCGTTCGCACCACTCACAGCAAGCGCGCTCAAATCCGATGCCGATCAACCCATTCACATAGAAGGGGATGACGCGGAAATCGATCAGAGCAACGAAACGATTGTGTACACCGGCTCGGTCGAGGTTGTACAGGGCACACTTCGGGTCGCGGGCGAGCGCATGATCGTGAAGATCAGCGGAGACCAGGTTGAACGCATCACAACTGAAGGCTCACCGGCTCATTACACCCAGCAGCTCGAAGACAACCAGGGTGAAGTTCGAGCCCGTGCGGAATCGATCATTTACCACACGGCAGCCGAACGGATATACCTCAACGGCAGCGCATTTCTCGAGCAGCATGGCAATCAGCTCGAAGGCGAGTCGATCCGCTACGACATCGTCAACGGGCGGGTCGACGCCAGCGCGGGCGAGTCGGAAGGACGCGTTCGCATGCAGCTTGACCCACGTTCCGCGCGCCGTTCCGAATAGACGTCTTTATCGGTCAGATCAGCAGCAACCAGTAGCAATCAGTAGCAATCAGTAGCAAACGATAGATAGTGGCTCGATCCCCACGACAACCAAAAAACAAGTCAGTGCTCCGTGCCGAATCACTGCGTAAGGCCTATCGCTCTAAGATTGCGGTCGAAAATGTCTCTCTCGCTGTCACGAGTGGTGAAGTTGTTGGCCTCCTTGGTCCGAATGGAGCCGGAAAAACGACCTGCTTCTATATGGTGGTTGGTCTTCTCCGGGCAGACGCCGGTGCAATCTTCATGAACGCGGAGGATCTGACCCAGGCTCCCGTCCATCAGCGCGCCCGTGCTGGCATCGGTTATCTTCCACAGGAAGCCAGCGTTTTCAGGACACTCTCCACCCAGGACAACCTCAAGGCGATCATCGAGCTCAGGGCAGATCTCAACGTCCAGGAACGCAAAACACTGCTTGAGCAGCTGTTGCGTGAATTTCACCTTATGGATGTGCGTCATTCAGCCGGCCAGGCACTATCCGGCGGTGAGCGCAGACGCCTGGAAATTGCCCGGGCGCTGGCAACCGAACCCCGTTTCATGTTGCTCGACGAGCCGTTTGCGGGTGTCGACCCCATATCGGTAAACGACATTAAAAACGAGATTCAGGACCTGAAGAACAGGGGTATCGGGGTTCTCATTACCGATCACAACGTACGCGAAACACTCGATATCTGTGACCGCGCGTACATCGTTCACGAAGGCCACATCATTGCTGAAGGAAATGCCGACGCAATCCTCAGAAACGACCAGGTGCGCCAGGTCTATCTGGGCGATACTTTCAGAATCTGATGACTATTTTGGGATTTGTGCCCACGTTAACAGCCCGATCCATGCTAAATTTGTGCCACATTTGAAAGGGTACGCATGAAACAGACGCTGGCACTCAAGCTCGGGCAGCAGCTGACAATGACACCACAGCTGCAACAGGCGATACGCCTCCTGCAGTTGTCAGCGCTCGACCTCCAGCAGGAAATACAGGCTGAACTCGAATCCAACCCGCTCCTGGAAGAGGTACTGGAACCTGAAGACGGACCCCAGGAAGAAGCCCCGGAACTTGCGGAGGAGCCTTCTACCGGGCTTGAGGACAATCCGGAAACGCTTCTGGCGGACGAGCTGGCCAGACCGATCGGAGAAGACATCCCTGTCGATACGAGCTGGGATGACACTTACCCGACAATCAATACACCCGCGCCAGTCGATCCCAGCTACGACCCCCTGGCCAACCAGACCAGCGAAGAGTCGCTGGCAGACCACCTGCTATGGCAGCTCAACCTCACACCGATGGCACAAGCCGATCGCGACATAGCAGTAATTCTGATCGATGCCATCGACCCCGACGGGTTTCTCCAGGCTGACCTCGGAGACATCTGCGCAACTTTCAACCACGGGCAAGCCGCGGAGGATGCTGTCTGTCCCGAAGACATCGAAGGAATCTTAAGAAAAATCCAGGGTTTCGACCCAACCGGTGTTGGTGCCCGGAATCTTTCCGAGTGCCTGACATTGCAACTCGATGTCCTCAGCCCCGATACGCCCTGGCTCGAGGAAGCACGGACACTGCTCACCGAACACCTGGAGCTTCTCGGCAGCAAAGACTACAAAACCCTCGTGAGGCGGACCCGGCTCAGCGAAGAAGAACTGAGCTCGGTTCTCGCCCTCATCCGTTCGCTCAATCCGCGTCCCGGGCGGGCAATTGCGGAAGAAGCGACCGACTACATTGTTCCAGACGTCGTTGTCCGCAGAGACGAAGGTCGCTGGCTCGTGGAACTGAACTCTGACGCAACGCCGCCCCTGCGGGTCAATCCGGTGTACGAAAACATGATTGGCAAAACCCGTGATGCCTCCGACAAGGCGTACCTGCGCGATCAGTTGACCGATGCCAAGTGGTTCATCAAGAGTCTGCAGACGCGCAACGATACACTCCTGCGTGTCGCGACACAGATCGTAGAGGTCCAACGGGGGTTTTTCGAGTACGGTCCGGAAGCGATGAAACCGCTGATCCTTGCGGATATAGCAGAAGCCGTCGATCTGCACGAATCCACCATATCCAGGGTGACGAGCCGCAAATACATGGCCACACCCCGCGGGGTTTACGAACTCAAGTACTTCTTCTCGTCCCACGTCGGTACCAATACCGGCGGTGAAGTTTCGAGCACAGCCATACGCGCGTTAATCAAAAAGCTTACCGCGGAAGAAAATCCAAGGAAACCATTGAGCGACAGCAAAATCGCGGCAATACTGAAGGACCAGAACATCAACGTCGCCAGGCGCACGGTTGCAAAATACCGAGAATCACTTTCTATCCCCCCTTCCAATGAGCGCAAGCAGTTGGTCTGACGGCGGTATGGGCCGCCACCCCTTTAGGAGGACACATGCAGTTGAGCATTACGGGTCACCATGTTGACCTTACGGACTCGTTGAATACGTACATCAATCAGAAATTCGAGCGTCTCGAACGCCACTACGACCACATCACACACGTTCACGTGATACTGACGCTGGAAAAAATGAACCATCTGGCGGAAGCCACCGCCCACGTCACCGGGGCTGAGCTTTTTGCAACGGCAGAAGCCAAGGATATGTATGCCGCGATCGACATGCTGGTGGACAAGCTCGACCGGCAGATCCTCAAACACAAAGAGAAGCTGGTAGACCGTCACAACGGCAGTCACATCCGCAGCGCGCACCACTGACTTTCGGACCGGCACATGCACCCTCTCGCCGAGCGCCTGAATTCTACAAACGTGGTCTGCCGACTTCCGGCAGCAAGCCGCAAACGGGCCCTGCAGGCCATCGCGAGCCTGGTGGGTGACGGTGGACTTGGAGAAGATGTGGTTTTCGACGGGCTCCTGGCACGGGAACGCCTTGGCAGTACCGGGCTAGGCGACGGCGTCGCTATTCCCCATGGAAGATTCGACTGCTCGATCGTGAGGGTTGCGTTTGTGACGCTCCCCGAACCGGTCGATTTTGAAGCCCCCGATGCCCAGGGGGTGGATCTGGTGTTTGCGCTTGTGGTTCCGCGCGACGAAAACCAGGCACATCTCGACGACCTGGCCAGCCTCTCAACCGTCTTTGCAGACGCCGGGAATCGCACGCGCCTGCGCCAATGTGAAACAGACGAGCAACTTCTGGATACCATCCGGTCCCTGCTGAACGACACGATGGACCAGACCAGAACAGCGTGAAACTCATCGTCATCAGTGGCAGGTCGGGTTCGGGGAAATCGACTGCTCTGCATGCACTGGAGGACGCCGGCTACAACTGTATCGACAACTTTCCAATCACCCTTCTGCAATCTCTGGTACACAACAACCTCCGCGACCCCGCTTTTCGGGAAGCCAATCTCGCGGTCTGCATCGATGCGCGCAGCCGCGATCTCGAACGGTTTCCCGAAATACTCCTCTCGGTCGACCGTATGGACATCGACTGCCAGGTCATCTATCTCGATGCCCGCAGCCCTACACTCGTCAAACGATTCAGCGAAACACGCAGGCGTCATCCGCTGACCGACAAAAACACCGACCTTCGTCAGGCAATCGATGCTGAAGTCGAGGTCCTGGAAAGCATTGCCGACCTGGCAGATCTGACAATCGATTCGACACAATTGTCATCGCAGGCCCTGAGGGAAATCATCAATACACGGGTTGCAGCTCACGTCGATGCAGGTATCAATCTACTGTTCAGGTCTTTTGGGTTCAAAAACGGGGTCCCCGTCGACGCTGATCTCGTGTTCGACGTACGCTGCCTCCCCAACCCACATTGGGTTGAAGACCTCCGCCCACTGACAGGACGCGATACAGAAGTGGTCCAGTACCTTGAGGCGCAGCCCCTCGTCCAGGAGATGATGACTGACATCACCACGTATCTCGAGCGCTGGATCCCGCGCTTCGAGAAGAACGACCGGGTTTACATGACAATCGCCATCGGCTGTACAGGTGGCCAGCACAGAAGCGTCTACCTGACAGAAAGCCTGGCGCTGCACTTTAAGGGCACTTACTCCGGAGTACTCGTCCGTCACAGAGAACTGAGCGACTAGGCAACCCAAAAGCCTGCTACACTCGCGCAAAAAAGGGCCCATCAGCCATGCGCAGTACCACGCTTACCCTGATCAACCCTCTTGGCCTGCATGCACGGGCAGCAGCCAAACTCGTGGATGTGGCCAAAACGTTTGCGAGCACCATAACGCTCGAGCGCGAAGGACAGGACGTCGATACGAAGAGCATCATGGCGCTCTTGATGCTGGGTGCGCCCGTGGGTTCAGAACTGACACTCAGGGTGGAAGGCGACGACGAAGATGCAGCGTACGAGGCGGTCTGCGCCCTGGTTGAAGCCGGCTTCCATGAACTCGATGAAGAATGAACTCGACGAAGAACGCACTCGACGAAGAATGAATTCGTCGAAGAATAACCTTGCCCAATGACGTCACCTCAGAGACCCGATGTCGCCCACCTGACCGAGTTCATCAAGGTCTTCGACAGCGGAAGTGTACGTGAAACGAAAGTGCTGCTGGCATCTCTGCGCGCGCCGGAGGTTGCGCATGTCCTGGAATCCATGCCACCCCGCATGCGATCCGTCGCCTGGGGGCTTTTAGAGGAAGAAAGCCGTGCCCGAACGCTGCAGCACCTCGCTGAAGACGTCCGAGCAGAATTCCTCGAAGAGATGGACACCGAGGAGCTTGCGGCTGCGGTGGATGACCTCGACACCGACGATTTCGCCGATATCCTTCAACAACTCCCGGACGCCATCAGCAGCGAAGTTCTCAGCCGCCTGAATACCCAGGATCGGGCTCGCGTCGAAGCGATCCTCTCGTACGACGAGGACAGCGCTGGTGGTCTGATGAACACAGACACTATCACTGTGCGTCCACGGCACCACGTGGACCTCGTTTTCAGGTACCTGAGACTCCACAAAGATCTTCCCGAAACAACCGACGCTCTCATCGTGGTGAACTCCCGGGATGAGTTTGTCGGCATGCTGCCATTTACCAAACTCCTGACGTCAGACCCGACAGTGACCGTGCGTGAAATCATGGACACGGAGATTCCCGCAATCCCTGTAAACACACCGGATACAGACGTTGCAAAACTCTTCTCTGAGCTGGATCTGGTCTCTGCAGCAGTGGTCGACGATGACGGAAAACTTCTGGGTCGAATCACAATCGACGACGTCGTCGACGTAATCATCGAAGACGCTGACGAAGCAGTGCTCGCTCGTGCGGGTCTCGACTTCGAAGAAGATACCTTCGCACCGATCCGCAAATCCGTGAGGCGCAGAGCCGTGTGGCTTGGCATCAACCTGATCACAGCTTTCATCGCCGCAGCGGTCATCAACATGTTTGAAGAAACGATCGTGAAAGTCGTGGCCCTTGCGGTCCTCATGCCGATCGTCGCCAGTATGGGAGGCATCGCGGGCACCCAGACACTCACCCTTGTTATACGTGGTGAGGCGCTTGGTCATGTCGGGCGCAACAATCTGCTGTGGCTCATGAACCGGGAATTTGTGGTCGCTGTGCTGAATGGCGTGCTCTGGTCGAGCCTCGTTGCGCTCACCGCGGCGTTCGCATTTCAGGATCCATTGCTTGGGATGGTCATCGCTATTGCCATGGTGATCACAATCGTCGTGGCAGCGATCGCCGGCAGCCTCCTTCCCACTATTCTGCGAAACATGAAAATCGATCCCGCAATTGCGGGTGGCGTGGTGTTGACCACCATTACCGACGTGACAGGCTTTTTTGTGTTTCTCGGTCTGGCAACCGTGGTTTATGCATGAGCGACTGTGACGTAATTGTTGTTGGTTCCGGCGCAGGCGGCGCGATGGCGGCCTGGGAACTCACCCGCACCGGCCATCGTGTCTTACTCCTCGAAGCGGGCCGCGAATACGACCCGGTTGCGGAAACGCCCATGTTCCAGACTGCCGCTGAAGCGCCGCTGCGCGGTGTTCGCACACCGGACAAGCCTTTCGGTTTTTACGATGCCACTGTTGATGGCGGCTGGGAGGTTCCCGGCGAACCATACACCACTGCACCGGGAACGGAGTTCATATGGTGGCGCGCACGCATGCTTGGCGGTCGAACCAATCACTGGGGCCGTTATTCACTGCGTTTCAGCCACCATGATTTCAAGGGAAAAACCCGTGACGGTCTCGGTGCCGACTGGCCAATCAACTATGAGGATCTCGCACCCTGGTACGACAAAACTGAACAGATTGTCGGTGTTTGCGGAGACAATCCGGGGCTCGACGACATACCAGATTCATCGCCGGGCGTTCTTCAGCCACCACCGCGGGCTCGTGTGTACGAGCTTCTCGTACAGGCCGCCTGTACCAAACTCGGTATCCCCGTCGCGCACATGCACCGGGCGATACTGACGAGACCTCTGGACACCCGTCAGGCATGTTTCTACGCAACCGCCTGCGGCCGTGGATGTTCCATCGGTGCCGCCTTTCAGACGACAACCTCCCTTCTGCCCCAGGCAGAAGCCACGGGGCGCCTCACAACCACCACCAATGCACTGGTCACCCACCTGGAGGCCGACGCAAACGGACGCATCAACACCTTGAACTGGGTTGATCGTCAAACCGGGGAATCACATACACTCAGCGCACCCCGGGTGATTCTGTGTGCCAGCGCCTGTGAAACGGCGCGCATTCTCCTGAACTCCCGAAGCGCATCGTTTCCGGAAGGCCTCGCCAACTCGAGCGGCCACGTTGGTCGCAATCTCATGGACAGTACCGGGGCCAACATCACGGGTTACGTCCCTGGTCTGCGCGCCCGACCCCGCTACAACGAAGATGGACATACAGGCAGCCATCTCTTTGTTCCCTGGTGGGGACACGAAGCACAGACACGGGGAGAGCTCGATTTTGCCCGCGGGTACCACTACGAGATATCAGGCGGTTTCGGCGCTCCAGGTCTGGGTATCGGACGCTATGCACGCGGCTGGGGAGAGCACCTCAAAGAACAGGTGCAGGATGGGTACGGTTCATACATCCGCCTCGCCTTACGTGGTGAGATGCTGCCTAGCGAGCACTGCTATATGGACCTCGACCCCAACGTTAAAGACCAGTGGGGTAATGCAGTACCCCGTTTTCACTGGGCCTGGAGCGAGCAGGAACTGAACCAGGTCAGGCACGGGCTCGAGCACGGCAGGCAGATCTTTTCACTGATGGGTGGAGAGGTGATCCAGGCTGACAGATCGCCTGAAGAAGCCATTCTGAAAGGCGGTGAAATCATCCACGAGGTGGGCACAACACGGATGGGCAGTTCCGCACGAGAGTCTGTTACGGACAGCTTCGGGCGAACCTGGGATCACCCGAATCTCTACATCATGGACGGCGGTGTGTTTGCCTCCAACCCGCACAAGAACTGCACGCTCACAATCATGACTCTCGCCATGCGCAATGCCAGCAGGCTGGCATCAGAGATTTCCATGGGGCGAGCATGACAGAATCAACACGCCTCTCACGCCGGGAAGCCCTCACACGCATGGCGGCGATGAGCGGTTCACTAAGTGTGGTTGGGAGTCTGATCGGGTGTGTCTATCCTGAACATCCGGGTCCGGAACCCCCAACTTCCCCGGACTGGCCGGATACCGTGCTTGCGGAGATCACCGCTCCCGGCTACGGCACAGACCCCAACCTGATCGCGCCGCTGCCCGTTCCCTGGGGACGCACGCTGACACGGGAGCAGCGAAACCTGCTGACGAGCCTGGGTGAAATCATCTGCCCAGGCTCGAGTGGCACGGGTGTCACCGATGTTCTCGACGAATGGCTGAGCGCTCCCTACCCCGACCAGCAAACTGATCGACAGCTGATCCTCCCCGGGATCGAATGGCTGGACAACGAATGTCAGGCACTCCACGGCGAGGGATTCATCAATCTTGCACTTGCACAACAGCACGACGTCGTCGACGTGCTGGCCAGATCAGCAGACCAGGGCGACGAATCAAAACCTGCGAGATTCTTTTACCGGCTCCGCGGCCTGGTGACGGGTGCGCACTATTCGAGTCCCCAGGGTGTGCGTGAGCTGGGATACGTTGGGAATGTACCGATTGCCGGAGATTATCCGGGACCTTCGGAGGAGGCACTTCAACAGCTGGAAGAGTTGCTCGATGAGCTGGGATTGACCCTGTAAGACGGAAATCGCGGCTGAAGCCGCTCCTACAGAGACAAGTCGATCTTGCTACCTTTGTTGGAGCGGCTTCAGCTGCGATCCAGTTTGGTTAATAGGGGAAGGTGAACTGCTCGATCACCTT
>JANQFF010000180.1 GCA_028277965.1 Pseudomonadales bacterium | reverse complement strand
CCAAGGCGAGGTAGCTGCGTAGTTTAGCAGTGGCTGCGCCGGAGGCATAGTATCTGGTCCTGCCTGGGGGCGCGTAACGCAATGCCGGGCAAACCGAGCACTCGCGCTGAGCACCGAATAGGTTTTTAGAGGTGCCTTTTAGCCGCGATTCCTCCCTCAGAACGAATAGTCGTCGAATGAAGGTGGTGGCGCGAGCTGAACCAATAGCGTCACGATACCAGCAGCAATAACCAGGATGATGAGCGCCGTCATGATCTTCGAAGATTCGATCGCCTTGTCGCTCTGATCGGGTGTCAGTGATTTTGTGCCGGTCAGCATTGGCATAACCAGGTTCTGTCTCTTGCCCCATGCGTACCAGGCAATCGCGAGGATATGAATGACCACAACAACCTGGAGGATGGTGAAGTTGGTGTGGTGAATATTGGCAAGCATACCGGCCGTGTCACCGGAGACGATCGGGTTGTAGGGTCCCGCATAGAAGATGTCGTCACTGATGAACATGCCGGTGCCGGTCTGGACAGCAACCAGCAGCATCATCAGGATCGCGGAAAGTGCACCAATGGATGAATGGCCAACGGAAGTTCCGGGGTTCCTGGTAAATACGTTTCGTAGCGCACTGAAGACCTGTTTGGGGGATAGCCGGTAGCTGGAAAACCGCGCATGGCGGGGTCCGATCAGTCCCCAGACAAACCTGAACAGCAGAAACGTAATTGCGGTGTACCCGAACAGAAAGTGGGTTTCTGTCCAGTCGAAACCGGCTTCCGCCGTTGCCCAGGAACCACAGAGTGAGAGTGCCAGCCCCCAGTGAAATATCCGCGTGGGCAGGTCCCAGACGAGGGACCTGCGTGGCGGTTCAGACATTATTGTTGGACGCGGTATTCGTCGTGGCAGGCTTTACAGGCACCACCTGTAGCGCCGAATGCCTGCATGAAGTTGTCCTGCCCCCCGCTGGCGGCTCCTGCAAGCGCGGTGGCCCGTTCTGCCACGGTTGCCGCCTTTCCTGCAAAGTCGTCCATGTTATCCCAGATGTGATCGAGGGCCTCTGTTTCAACATCCGCGCCCCGGGTATCCGTTCGGAAAACGTCGGGAATCATCTCGACCAGCGTTGAGATCTTTGTTGCGTTGGTTTCAACGAGTTCAGCATTGAAGGGGATCTGTCCGCGGGCCATGCCAACAAGTGGGCCAAAGTAGCTCACGACCACTTTGAGCAGACCCTGCCGGGTATCCGTCGCTATTTGTGCTCTTTCGTCAGCGTCGGCAGCCTGCAGTGTCGGGCTCAGAAGTGCCGCGGTCAGGACCAGACCAAATACACGAATGAACTTCACTTTAACCTCCTTGTGAGGGATTTGATGGTGATGGTCGATGGATCATACCCATCCACCTGCAATTTCCCAAGCCGCTATACTGGTCAAGGAGGAGAACAATGAAAACCAGATTCCTTGCCCTGCTGCTCGTGGTCGCGGGTTGTACCCGGGAGCAGCCCCCAGTCGATAGCGACTGGGATACCTACCTCGGCGACAATGCTCGCAGGCACTTTTCACCGCTTACCCAGATCACCAGGGAAAACGTTTCACAGCTGGCAGTCGCCTGGGAATACGATTCAGGCGAATTACGGGGTCAGGCATCCACGATGTATACAAGTCCCCTCGTGATCGACGGTGTGCTGTACGGGCTTTCGCCGAAACTCGATGCTTTTGCACTGAACGCGGCCACAGGCGAAGAGTTCTGGCGAAGGGCTTCGGATGATCAGGGCAATGCTCAGCGAGGTCTCATGTGGTGGGAGAAAGGTTCCGACCGCAGGCTTTATTACACTTCCGGCAGCGATCTCATTGCGCTTAACGCAGGTAACGGCAGGCTGGTTGAGACATTCGGTGACAGTGGCACGCTCAGCCTGATACCGGACGACGGGAAAACGGGTTATATGAGCGTGACTGTTCCGGGGGTGATATTCGAAGATCTCATCCTCCTCGGGTTTTCAACGACTGAAGACGCGGACGCCCGAAAAGGGTCGGTTCGTGCCTACAGCGCGATGTCCGGAGATCTCGTCTGGCAGTTCAACACGCTGCCGGGTCCTGGGGATCCCGGTGCGGAGACCTGGTCGGAAGATGCTCTCGATAGAGCGGGTGGAGCCAATGTCTGGACTGGCATGGCGCTCGATGATGAACGCGGCATCCTCTTCGCCCCGACCGGATCGGCCACGCCGGACTTCTACGGCGCGAGCCGCCCGGGTGACAATCTGTATGCCAACAGTCTTGTTGCGATCGATGTGAGATCAGGTGAACTCCTCTGGCACTATCAGGTTGTTCGCCACGATCTGTGGGACAGGGACAACCCATCCCCGCCGACGCTCGTTCAACTCCGCCGCCGCGGGGAGTTGATTGACGCGGTCGCGCTGACCACCAAGTCGGGGCATCTTTACCTCTTCGAGAGTGAAACGGGCGAATCTCTCTACGCAATCGCTGAAGAACCAACGTTACCAAGCACGCTCCCAGGCGAAATAGTGGCCCCAAGTCAGCCTGTGTCCGCTGTTGCTTTCAGCCGACAGGCATTTGAACTCACCAATCGTACGCCGGAGGCGAGAGCTCATGTTGCCGATGTCATTAGAGACTGGGACCTCAGGCGGTGGGCGCCACCCAAAGTGGGTACGGTTCTCATTTACCCCTGGTACGACGGTGGGGCTGAATGGGGAGGCTCCGCATTCGACCCTGAAGATCAGCGATTGATACTGAATGCGCAGGACGTGGCTGGGATTCTCAAATTGACCGAAGTCCCGGTGGGGTTCAGCAACTACGGCACCTACATGCTGCACTGTGGTGCATGCCACGGTGAAAAGCTCGAGGGCAACGAAACGGGCCCGTCGCTGACGGACGCCATAGAGCGATTGGGTTATAGCGCGGTGATTGATCTCATCCGTAAGGGAGCGGGACGGATGCCGGGATTTGCTCAGCTTGATGATGCCCAGATGAGGGGTGTTTTACGTTACCTCGCCCGTCCGGAGCGCGGTCAGGATCCGCCGACGACAGAAGTTGGTTACGCGCTTGGTGGATACACCTACCTCCGGGACCACGAAAATCTGCCGGGCAATACGCCGCCGTGGGGCACGCTCAATTCCATCGATCTTGCGACCGGCAAGATTGAGTGGAAAGTCCCGTTCGGTAACTACCCGAGTCACCCGGATCTCGGTCATGGAGCGGTGAACTATGGCGGACCGGTGGTCACAGCGTCGGGACTCATCTTCA
>JANQFF010000165.1 GCA_028277965.1 Pseudomonadales bacterium | reverse complement strand
TCAGTGGAGGATGCCCTCAGGGATTACGCGAGTATGGCGGCGTGGGAGTTCGCGCGCGTGGCTCGCGAAAACCTTGACGAGTTTTGGGATGATGCTTTCGACGACGTAACGAGGGACTGGCGGGGACACGGTGATTTGCCGCCGTTGGACAATCTGGTGGATGATGTGCGGCGCGTCGTGCGCCGGTATGACTGCGAGTGCACGGGTATTCGCAATCCCCGAGCGTTTTTTAGCGTGGACCTGCGTGACAGTACAGTTAACGCACATCCCGGTGGTTTGGCTGCGGACGTCCTCTCGCGCCTTGTGGACACCTTGACTACCCATCGGCAGAGACATGACCGTGAGCGAACCGGGCTTGTGTTGATACCGGCTGGTTCGGAGTCCGAAACACCATTCCTGATCACATACGCAACTGCATATGGTCGAGGCAGGAGAGGAGAAGCTCTAGGCCTGTTCGGGTTGATGACCGATCCGAATGCGTATTCCGAATTAATGGATCACTGGTTTTCTGAGCACGTGCTTCTGCCGCCGGCTGTTACCGGAGGTCAGCCAAACGACCTATTGCTTGATATGTCCGCACGTTTACCTGGTGGTAGTACCCTGTTCGAGTCAGGTCCTTCGCTCTCCTCGGGTTTCGCCGCATCAGATACAATGGATGTGGAGTACAGCAACATGATCGTTGAGGCTGCAGTTAGGCCTGAGGTTGCTGACAAACTGATCATCGGTGGCCTGCCGCGCTCTCGACTGCCACTCATCCTCACGCTGCTTATTGGCACTGTCCTAATGGGAACGACTGCATTGTACCAGCTTCGCCGAGAACGCCAGCTCGCACGGTTACGTGACGACTTTGTGTCTGGTGTTTCTCACGAGCTTCGAACCCCGCTGGCACAGGTTCGGATGTTCGCGGAGTTGTGGGAAACCGGCAAGCTCAGGACGGAATCCGAACGTAGCCGTTCAGTTGGCATCATCAATCGAGAGGCGCGGCGTCTGACACACCTGGTAGAGAACATCCTGCAATTCTCACGATCTGGCCGTGCATTCGCGGAACTCAAGGTAGAGCAGCTAGACGTGCGAAGTACCGTGAACGAGGTAATCGAAGCATTCCGACCACTAGCTGATGCGAAGAATGTGTCGCTGTGCACGAAGATTGAGGGCGATCCGGTAATCCGTGCAGATCGTGATGCCATCAAGCAGATACTACTGAACCTGCTGGACAATGCGGTGAAGTACGGACCTGAGGGGCAGACCGTCGCTGTAGTTGCGAGCAGATTTGGTGAAAAACTCTGCTTGTCGGTAAACGACCAGGGACCCGGAATCCCACACAGCGAGAGGGAGCAAATATGGGAACCTTACCGCCGTTTGCGGCGGGACGTGAGCGGTAACGCTACAGGTACAGGGATCGGCCTCGCGGTGGTCGCAGAGTTGGTGGCTTT
>JANQFF010000385.1 GCA_028277965.1 Pseudomonadales bacterium | reverse complement strand
CGACGGCGTCCGTAGATTCAGAATACGTTCGCAGCGAAGTCGAAGAGGGCGCTGCGAGGGGAATACTGGTACCGCTCAGAATCGATGCCTGTGATATTCCGCTGGCACATCGTCGCCGCCAAACCGCGGATCTCTCAGACTGGAGTAGCGGGTCAGACGTTCAGTTCGAAGCCCTGATAGCAGGAGTGAGATCTGTCCTGTCCGGAGAGCCCGTGCTCCCCACGACAACTGTTGTGCGTAAGAGACAGCCGCCGCAATGGGTGTTGTTGTCGGTGGTTCTCGTTGTGGGTCTGCTTGTTGGATACCTCGTATCCATGGACAAGGAAGCTGCGAACGAATCGCTACGCATGGAACTCTACTTTGGCACAGATAACCCAGTCGATTTTTATGGCGCCACATGGGGTGGTGTGGAATCGAGACCGTTTGACATATCTCCTGATGGAAAACACGTTGTTGCGGTGGTCGCCAGAGAGGACGGTCCCACGCTTCTGGTCAAAAACCTGGCAACAGGCCGCAGTGCTCACCTGGATGGCACCACCGGAGCTTACCGTCCGATCTTTTCTCCCGATGGGACATCGATTGCCTACTTCTCCGAAAACAAGCTGTTCAGGGTGGACAAAGCAGGTTCTCCCCCACGAATGCTTGCCGAAACGGTCAATCCAATGGGTTCGGATTGGGATCCAGATGGATACATATACGTTTCGTTGGAGGAAGGGAGCAACGCCAAGATTGTGCGTGTTAATGCTGAGTCAGGCACATTAGAGGTTTTGTCAGCTGCGGTGCCGGGTATCGGTGAAATATCTATGATCGCCGGAACCTCGTACCTCCTGGTCGATCAAGGCGGATCGCTTATGCGTATTTCCAAACAAACCGGGGAGGTTACACCGGTAGATACCATAGACCGGCAAGTTACGAGCATGCGCTTCACCCAGGATTTACTGTTTTTTCATGGTTTCGGAGGTGATTCGATCCACGCTGTTCAGATGTCACGGGACTATAGCGAATTCGATTCGGAGCCTGTGGAGGTGTTGAGTGGAGTCAGAACCGACAGGGTTGGGCAATGGGCTGTAAGCGGAAACGGAACACTCGTCTATGCTGAAGGTGTATCCGCTTCTATGAATCCAGTCCGGCGTGTCGGACCGGAGATTCACGAAGATCTGGATCTGCCGGTGCGTAGCAGAGCTGTTCTGAGATTATCCCGAGATGGAAGGTTTCTTTATGCGATGGAGATGGAGTTGGCTCGTCCTGACTTGTGGCGGTACGACCTCGCCCGTGATACCTCGGTGAAGTTGGCATCGGACGTTTCCGGGCCGCTTGTTGATTTACCAGCGAATGGCGGCATCGTTTTCCACTTGAATGCGGTGGCTAGACGCCGAGCTGAAAACAGGGCAACCGATCAGGAGAATCTGCTGCCGGAGCTCACCGGTTGGTCAGTCTATTCCGTGGCCGATTCTGGAGACAGGTTTGGCGTTACCGGTAGAGGCAGCAACGCAGGCTCGATAGCTGTCTACGATTTGAGCACTCAGCAATTACTTAAGTTGCCCGTCGACACCCGCCGTTTGAATTGGGGGACCAGCGTGTCGCCTAATGGTCAATGGGTAGCCTATGTTTCCGATGAGGGTGGGACGAACCATATCTACTTGCAACCGGTACCGCCTAACGGGCAGCGCTTCCGTATTTCTCGGCTCGGTGATGCGGAAGAACCCCGCTGGGATGCAGACGGCGGCACAATTTTCTACCGCAACAAGCATCGCATTATGCGTTCATCGTTCACCGGCCTGGCCGAACCCAAGTTGGGGAAGCCGGAGATCTTCGTCGAGACTCGCTTCACAAATCTTCGACATTCGTATGACGTGTTTCCTGATGGCCGAAGTGTGGTGCTCCTGGAAGACCCTCAACCCACCACTGACCATCTCTCTATTGTGACCAACTGGATGAGCGGTGTTCAGGAACAGCTCAAGATTTCGGAAAACTAATGCCAAAAATCACCTGTATCGAAGATTTGAAACAACTCCACAAACGTCGCGTACCGAAGATGTTCTACGACTATGCGGAGTCCGGCTCGTGGACTGAATCCACCTACCGTCGCAACGAGAGTGCCTTCGATGAGATAGAGCTGCGCCAACGAGTTGCAGTGGACCTGACAAACCGGACACTCGAAACGAACATGCTCGGAGAATCCTGGTCGATGCCGATTGGTATTGCACCCACGGGGCTTGCCGGTATGCAGCACGCGGACGGTGAAATCCTGGCTGCCCGGGCAGCACACAATGCAGGCGTTCCGTTCATCCTGTCGACGATGAGTATCTGCTCGATCGAAGATGTCGCCGCCAACACGGAAAAGCCGTTCTGGTTCCAGCTTTATGTGATGAAAGACCGGGAGTTTATAGCGGGGCTTATCCGGCGAGCCAAAGATGCCGGGTGTTCAGCCCTCGTGCTCACGCTGGATCTGCAGATCATGGGGCAGCGGCACAAAGACGTTAAGAACAGTATGACAGCGCCGCCGAAACTGACGATCCCCAATCTCATCAACATGGCGACCAAACCCCGCTGGTGTCTGGGTATGCTCGGGACGTCCCGCCGGGGATTCGGAAACGTGATAGGGCATGCAAAGGGGGTTGGGGACCTGTCGTCACTGGCCACCTGGTCGGCAGAGCAGCTGGACCCGA
This sequence comes from Pseudomonadales bacterium, assembly GCA_028277965.1. Taxonomy (GTDB): domain Bacteria; phylum Pseudomonadota; class Gammaproteobacteria; order Pseudomonadales; family Azotimanducaceae; genus UBA4421. Next base: position 5,559 of record JANQFF010000385.1, on the reverse strand, counting down.
CACTCGGCTGGGAAGATGTAGCCTGGGTGAAAGAGCAGTGGGGTGGACCGTTGGTCCTGAAAGGCATCATGGATCCTCGGGACGCCATTCTTGCGGTCGAATCCGGCGCAGATGCCCTGATTGTGTCCAATCATGGCGGCAGACAGCTGGATGGTGCGCCAGCGAGTATCTCGGTACTGCCGCAGATTGTAGAGGCGGTAGGGGGTCAGATCGAAGTCTGGCTCGATGGTGGCATACGCACGGGCCAGGATGTTTTTAAAGCCATGGCCCTGGGTGCCGAGGGAACGTTCATTGGCAAGGCGTTTCTTAATGGTCTTGGCGCACTCGGTGGAGAGGGCGTCACACTCTGTCTGGAACTCCTGGCCAACGAGCTCGATCTCACCATGGCTTTCTGTGGGCATACGGACATCAATCGGGTAGATTCTTCCGTCATTTGGCAATAAGGGGCAGGAACATCAATGGCGACTTATGAAGAAATTATCGAACCGTTTCTGGAAATGGCGCACCAGATTGTCTGGTGCAACGTGGGGACGGTGGACAAGAAGGGCCGGCCGAGGTCCCGCATCCTGCACCCCATATGGGAGATCGAGGACGGCAAGCTCACTGGGTGGATCATGACGGGTGCAACACCTATCAAGGTAGCGCACCTCGAGCAGAGTCCCTTTGTCTCGTGTAATTACTGGACGCCTGCCCACGACACCTGCATGGCTGAATGCGCAGCGTCCTGGGTTGAGGATCAGGCGATAAAAGCCGCGGTGTGGGACAAATTCCTGCATGGTCCGGAACCGGTTGGCTATGACCCGAAAATGATTCCTGGCTGGGAGAGTCCTGAGTCCGAGACGTTTTCGGTTTTGAAACTCGATCCCTGGCGGATACGCGTGATGCCTGCAGCGGCAATGTTGACAGGTGAAGGCACGCTTCTATGGCAGGATTCATAGTTTATAGAGGAGAGAAACTTGGCTGTATCAACTGAACTATTTGACCTTAACGGGCAGGTCGCGCTGCTCACCGGGGCGTCCAAAGGCATGGGCCGGTGTATGGCCATCGCGCTTGCCGACCACGGCAGCAGGGTGGTGGTTTCGAGCCGCAAAATCGATCAATGCAACGATGTGGTTGAAGAGATCAACGCACGTTGTGGAGAGGAGCGAGCAATCGCCATCGCCTGCAATATCGGGTACAAGGACCAACTCCAGGCCCTGGTAGACGAAACCCGTGAGCGGCTTGGTCCCATCGACACGCTTGTCGCCAACGCTGGCGTAAATCCGTTCTACGGATCAATGAGTGACATACCGGACGAGGCCTTCGACAAGATCCTCGGCAGCAATGTTCGCTCCAATCACTGGCTGGCTCAGATGGTCCTCCCCGACATGGTGGAGAAAGGCCGGGGTTCAATCATGATTACGTCGAGCACTGGTGCGTTTGCGGGGTCGGAGACCCTTGGCACCTATAACATCTCCAAGCTTGCGGACATTGCCCTCGTTCGAAACCTCGCGCTCGAGTGGGGTCCCAAAGGTGTACGTGTCAATGCCATCTGTCCAGGGCTCATACGGACAGACTTCGCCAAGGCGCTGTGGGACAACCCTGAAGCAGCAGCACGGGTCAATGAACAGACGCCTCTGCGAAGGTTTGGCGAGTCCGAGGATTTTATGGGTGTTGTTGTCTACCTCGCATCTGATGCAAGTGCCTATATGACAGGTCAGGCGGTCACAATCTGTGGCGGCACGCACATGTACCGCTGATGTCGCAGACTGACAATCTGCGTCGACGAGCCCTGGAGGTCCTGCCCGGCGGGAGCACGCGAAGCGCCGTCTGGTTTGACCCCTATCCGTTCTATGTAGCGTCGGGGAGCGGGAGTCACATTGTCGATGTTGACGGACGTGATTTCCTGGACCTCACCAACAACCTTGGCGTTCTGATACACGGTCATGCCCACCCGGAAGTCGTCGCCGCCGTTCAGAACCAGGCGGCACTCGGGAGCTGTTTTGCGCTTCCTACCCCCAGTGAGATCGATCTGGCTGAGCTCCTCTGCGAACGAGTGACAGGCTTTGAACGTGTACGCTTCATCAACACCGGTTCCGAGGCGGTGGCGCTCGCCATTAAAGCCGCCCGCGCGCATACGGGACGAACAAAGATCCTCAAGCTCGAGGGTGTCTATCACGGTAACTACGACTTTGCGGAAATCAGTAATTACTCTTCGCCCGACAACTGGGGCAACGAGCCTGTTGCCGTTGCGACAGTGCCAGGCACTCCGCAGGGAGTTCTCGATGAAGTGCTGGTCACCCAGACCAACGACGTAGACATGCTCCAGCGGATTCTCGCCGCCGAAGGTGACGCTATTGCGGCTGTCATTGTTGACCCGGTGCCACCCCGGTGTGGCATGACGCCTCTCAATTCGGACTTCATCGCCGCGTTGCGTGACCTCACCCGTGCGCATGGCTGCCTGCTGATATACGACGAGGTGATTGCGTTCCGGTTTGGGCACAGCGGAGCACAAGGCAGGTGGGGCGGCGACCCCGACCTGACCACCCTGGGGAAGATTATTGGCGGCGGCTACCCCGTTGGCGCCGTGGCCGGTAAGGCAGAGGTGATGGAAGCGACCGCCAAAGCAGTGTCATCGAGCGGAACGTTTACGGCGAATCCAATCACAATGAAAGCGGGGCTTGCGTCGATGCAAGCACTCGATGAGGCAGCGTTTGAGCATCTGGAGACGATGGGCGAACGAATCAGGGAGGGGTGCCGACAGATCATTGAACGTCTGGGCGCACCAATGCAGGTGTCGGGTACCGGGTCTATCTTCAGTATCTATTTTCATCAGCGGGACGTTGTTGATTACCGTTCCTACCACAAGAGTGCCGAAGAGGTAACGGCCACCGAACGTTTCCATCAGGTCATGCTGGAACATAATGTGCTCATTGCGCCTACCGCGACCGTTTTTCTGAGCACAGTGGTCGACGCAGACGATGAAGCGCTGATTCTCGAAGCGTTCGAAGCCGCTGCCACTGACCACGTCAATTCCACCGGCGACTGAATGAAGAAGCTGGGGGTCGTCCTTCTGGCGTTGCTGGCGCTGCTTGCGGGTGGACTTTATTTCGCACTGCAACTGGTCATACCGGCCCACCACAGCTCAGTCATCCTGCCGGTAACTCAGGCGGTCGTCGTTCGCTACGACGAATCGGATCGACCGTATGTGATTGCGGGGTCCTGGGAGGATGCATACCTCGTTCAGGGATGGCTGCACGCAAGGAGCCGGTTGTTCCAGATGGATCTTCTGCGCAGGGCCGGACGTGCCCGCTTGAGTGAACTCATCGGGTCATCAATGCTCGAAACAGACCTCCAGATGGTCCGTGCGGGCGTAACTGATCTTGCGATTACGTTGCGACAGAATGCATCACCACGTCTGCAGCGATACGTGGCGGCCTACGTCACGGGTGTGAATGCGGCGCTGGAGCACCTGATGCTCCCACCCGCTGAGTATCTGCTGCTTGGGGCTGAACCGCTGACATGGTCTGTGGATGACGTTTATGCACTTGGTGCAGTGATGGCGTACCAGTCGGGAAACAATTTCCGCAACGAACTCATCCGCTTGAAAGTAATCAATGCGCTTCAGGATCACCCGGACGCCGCGGCACTGCTCCAACCGTTTATGGAGGTGGATCCCGCAACAAATCCCCCGTATGTAGCGCCGCCCCTGTCTGGATTGTCAGATTTGCTCGATGAAGTCACCAAGGGGGTGGCTGCAGAGACCCGGATGCTTGCCGGTCCCAGCCTGGGCAGCAATGGATGGGTGGTCTCACCGCGGAAGAGCCAGTCAGGACACGCTCTGTTCGCTTTTGATTCCCACGACGGTTTCTCGATGCCTAACCTGACCTACGAGGTTCATCTCTTTGTTGGCAACGAGCAGATTCGAGGAACGTCAGTACCGGGATTGCTGGGTGTCATCAACGGCTTCAACGAGTTCATGGCCTGGGGTTTTACAAACACGGGGGATTCACAGGATCTCTTCGTGGAGGAAGTAAGCTCAGATCAGCTACGGGGGCAGTCAGGATGGTATACACCGGCTTCCCGGGCGTATGTTATTCCTGTGGCCGGTGAAAACCCTGTAACGGTTGAGGTCAGAATCACCGAAAACGGTCGTCTGATTTCCGAGCAGCCGCCAATCAGCCTCGCCTGGTCAGCGCTTCTCGCTCAAGATGCCAGTCTTGACGCGCTCCTGAAGCTGAATCGTGCGACGAGCTATGAGCAGTTTGTCGGGGCAATGGATGTCTTTGCTGCACCCAGCGCCAACGTCACCTATGCAGATATCACCGGACGAATTGCTTTTCGAACGCTCGGTGTACTTCCAGTCAGGGGAAGTGGTGAGGGCCTGTTCCCATTGCCGGGATCCGTTTTGAACAACAAATGGCGAGGCATCGTCCCCGTTGAAACCTTGCCGCGCCTGGTCAATCCACCTTCGGGATTCATCGCAGCAGCGAACGCAAGGGTGAACGCCGGGCTCCCGCTCATATCGGCCGATAATGCCCCGGGCTATCGTATGCGGCGGATCGTCCACACCTTGGGCGCTTCAGACCAGTTGACCGTGGAGTCGATGAGAAAGCTGCAGACCGACTGGTACAACGTTCAGGCCGAGCTGTTACTGCCAGAGCTGCTGTCCGGTGTTGCTCAGCGAGATGTGTCCGGTAACGTGGGAGAAGCACTGGAGATACTGCGGTCCTGGAGCGAACAACCGGTGAACAACCCTGATCACCCCGCGCCCCTGATCTTTGCCGCATGGTACCGGCAACTTGCGAAAAACCTCCTTCAGGGTCTGTTAGAGGACAAGATCACGGGCGAGGTCCTGGGATCTTCTTATGTGCTGAACAGTGTTCTGGATCACCTCATCCTGGCGGATCCATCATCACCATGGTGGCGAGGCGACCGAGTGGGTGTGATGGCTGAAACCCTGATCGCAGCTGTCGAGAACCTGGAGACGGAATACAGGAGCAAACCAGGTGCATGGCGCTGGGATGCTGCCCATCGTGTCTTTTTCCGGCATGAAATGTCGGGAGCGGTGCCTGGCCTTGATCTGCTGGTGGACAGCGGTCCTCACGCCTGGGGTGGCGGTAACCCAACCGTGGGCCGGGCGCGATACAACTACAGCCGTGACTTTACAGCGACGGGAGGCGCAACTGTGCGGCTGGTTGTTGAGATGTCGGATCCGCCTCAAGCCTATTCAATCATGCCAGGCGGCCAATCAGGTCACTGGCTTTCACCGCACTACGACGATCAGACGACAGCGTGGCTTGCGGGCGAACTGCAGCTGCTGGCGACGGATCCCCGGGAAGTGAACGCCAGAATCACGCGCATATCTCCATCTGACTGAAAAAATCGCGGCTAAAGCCGCTCCTACAGAGGTAGCTGGATTGCTCTGTAGGAGCGGCTTTAAGGCACCTCTAATAACCTCTTCAAAGCTCAGGCTGTCCTGGATGTTTCGCAGCAAGGCGCGTGCCGCAGGTAATATCGAGCATATTGGCAAGGTGCGCAACGATGCGGCGGGACATCCGGGAAAGCCCCGTAGGGCGC
>JANQFF010000119.1 GCA_028277965.1 Pseudomonadales bacterium | reverse complement strand
GCCATGGCAGGGATGATGATGTTTGGTGCTTATCTTCCGCGCACGGTATCGATCGGAAAAAGCGCACTGATCATCGTGACCGCAGATACCGGGGTAGCCCTACTGGCCGGCCTCGTGATTTTTCCGTTTGTGTTTGCCAACGGGCTGGATCCGGGAGAGGGTACGGGTCTCATATTTCAGACATTGCCAGTAGCGTTCGCCCAGATGCCTGGTGGTTTTTTCATCGGGATACTGTTCTTCACTCTGCTGTCTGTCGCTGCAATCACTTCGGTTGTTGGCTTGTGTGAACCTCTCACGGCATGGTTAGTCGAGAAGTTCGGAATGCAGAGAAGAGGGGCAGCCCTGACCTTGGGTATCGTGGCGATTCTGTTCAGCACGGTGAGTATTCTGAGCTACAACGCCTGGTCTGATGTCAGCGTGTTGGGCGCTTCTTTGAGCACGCTGATCGATTTTGTACCCAATCAGATATTCCTGCCGCTTGGAGGGTTGTTGATCGCGATTTTTGTCGGTTGGTTTGTCAGCGCCGGAACGAGCGCTGATGAACTGGGTCTCACCGGAGAAACTGCATTCGATGCGTGGTACCAGGTGTTGCGGTTTCTTGTGGTGCCTGTCGTTGTACTGATCTTCGTCACGGGTGTGAGCGGGTGATCCTGACCTACCGCGGTAGCGTGAATCAGTGGGAGTGCGACGAGAACGATCACATGAATGTGCGTTTCTACATGCAGCGCCACTTCCAGGCCCTGATGGGCCATCCCCATCCACCCGGAGGAGAAATCGAAGTTCAGCATGTCCGGTTTCATCGTGAATCACGGCTGGCTGAGCCGTTGTCCGGGTTCACCGGGATTGTCCGAACTGATGGCAAGATTTCGGATTATCTGACGGAACTGAAGTCCGAGCGTCTTGGAGAAACAGTCAGCACATGCATTCACCGTGTCCGGTCAGCGACGGGATCGGTGGACGCGGATCTGCCGGACCACGCGCTGCCGCGCGGCGTACCGGATGTGGACCCCGAATGGCAGGGCCTTGCTCCTGAAGAACTGGACGCTCACGGGTTCCGAACGATCGGGATGGGGACAATTCTCGGACACGAGGTTGACGATCACGGGGAACTGGCCCGCTACCATTACATGGGACGGCTGTCTGATTCGATGCCGCATCTGTGGCGCTTGCTGGAACGTGAAACGGATGACGGGAAAGGCGGCGCTGTCCTCGAATACCGGCTGGGTTTCGTCGGTCCGCTGAAGATTGGAGATCACTATAAGATCCTGTCCGGGATCAGCGCAGCCGCGGGCAAGTTACAGCACTTTGTACATCTGCTGTTCAATCAGCATGACCAGCTCTGTATGACGGCCCAGGCAGTCGGCGTCAGGCTCAACCTGGAAACACGTAAAGCCATGGTGCTTGATGATGAGGCCCTCGAGAAAATAGGTGCCGTGCTGCTGAAGCCGGTAAACGGAACACATATTCAGGACCGAAGTAATGGGGATCTATGATGACGACCTGGGACAGAATGCGGCCAACTTCACGCCCCTGTCCCCCATATCCTTCCTGCGTCGAGCGGCGCAGATTTATCCTCACAAACCGGCGGTTGTCTATGCTGACCGGGAGCTGAGCTGGCTTGACGTCTGGCAGCGCAGTGTTGCCGTGGCGAGTGCTCTGACGGCGCGCGGTATCGGTAAAGGCGACACGGTTGCGATTCTGAGTGCGAATATCCCCGAGATGTTCGAAGCGCACTTCGCTGTGCCGATGTGCGGGGCTGTGCTCAATGCCATCAACATGCGGCTGGATGCACCCACCGTGCAGTTCATCCTGGAGCATGGAGAAGCGAAGCTCTTCCTGGTCGACAAGGAATTCGGGCAGCTGGCGGAAGCAGCCCTCGAGGGTATGGAAAACCCACCGGACGTGGTGCATATCGACGACCCCGCGTTAGACGAGGGCAGCTTGCCGGGTGATGTGAGTTACGAGGATCTCGTCGAGCAGGGTGGCAGCCCAGAGAACGGAAAAGCGGGCGGGAAAGCGGTACCTGTCGACGCAACGCAATACCTGCCGGATGACGAGTGGGATGCGATCACCCTCAACTACACATCCGGGACCACGGGTAACCCCAAGGGTGTCGTGTATCACCACCGTGGCGCTTACCTCAACGCGGTATCCAACGCGCTGACCTGGTCCATGGGTGACCACCCTGTGTATCTGTGGACACTGCCGATGTTTCACTGCAATGGCTGGTGTTTTCCATGGACGCTGGCTGTGAATGCAGGCACAAGCGTGTGTCTGAGGCAGGTGCGGGACGATCTGGTCTACAACGCGATAGCAGAACACAAGGTTACAAATTTCTGTGGGGCACCTGTGGTGCTGAACACACTTCTGAGCGCGGACGATGAGCTGAAACAACTTGTAAAACACGAGGTCAAAGTCATGACCGCGGGAGCAGCACCCCCCGCAGCCATTATCGAAGGAATGCAGAACATGGGGATCGACGTCACCCACGTCTACGGCCTCACCGAGACCTACGGTCCTGTCACGTTATGTGCCTGGCAGGCGGACCTGTGGGGCAACCTGCCCGCTGATGAACAGGCGCGACTCAAAGCCCGCCAGGGAGTGGGCGGACAGATGCTCGAGGGACTGATTGTCGCTGACCCCGAAACGCTCGAACCGGTGCCGCGGGATGGCGAGACGATCGGCGAAGTGATGATGCGCGGAAACAACGTCATGAAAGGTTACCTCAAGAATCCCGGCGCGACGGAAGAGAGTTTTACAGGTGGATGGTTTCACTCCGGGGATCTGGCTGTCTGGAGTGAGGACGGATACATCCAGATCAAAGACCGGAGCAAGGACATCATCATTTCCGGTGGCGAGAATATCTCGAGTATCGAAGTGGAAGACGTGCTGTTTCGTCACGAAGGGATTCTGGAAGCCGCAGTGGTGGCGAAGACGGATGAAAAGTGGGGTGAGACACCCTGCGCGTTTGTCACGCTTCGGCCGGGCGTGGAGTTGAGCGCAGACGACGTCATCGGCTACTGCCGTGACAATCTTGCGCACTTCAAGGCCCCCAGGCATGTTGTCTTCACGGAGTTGCCGAAAACCTCCACCGGCAAAGTGCAGAAATTCGCGCTTCGAGAGCAGGCGGAAACACTGTAGTGAGCAAACCCCTGATACTGGTTGCCGGGGTGGTCACTCTTCTGGCACTTGCCTTTTTTCTTCCAGTGACCGAATGGATTGGTGCAGGGCTCGCCTGGATTGAAGCCAATCGCACGATATCGTGGCTGGTCTTCATCGCGGTCTACGTCGTCGCAACGGTATTGTTGCTGCCTGGCAGTCTGCTCACGCTTGGGGGCGGATTTGTTTTTGGCCTCGGATATGGTTATCTCATCGTTGCGGTTGCCAGCGTTTCCGGCGCGTCTCTCGCCTTTCTCGTCGGACGGTTCCTTGCGCGTGACTGGGTCGCGGCAAAGCTCAAAGACCGTCCAAACTTTGCAGCGCTGGATCGTGCGGTGGGTGAAAAGGGTGCTTTAATCGTCTTCCTGACAAGGTTGTCTCCAGTATTTCCGTTCAATCTTCTCAACTATGCGCTCGGACTGACGAGCGTGCCGTTCCTGACTTACGTTGCTGTGTCATGGGTTGGCATGATTCCGGGTACGCTCCTGTATGTTTATCTCGGCTCGGTTGCATCCGATCTGGCTGCGCTCTTCTCCGGGGACCTCGGTGATACGGAACTTGCGGGCAGTCTTTTCTACGTCGGCCTGGCAGCAACACTGGTGCTCACGATTGTTATCACGCGCATCGCGACGCAAGCCCTCGGCAAAGAACTCAAGGCAGAACGATGAGTTATCCAGGTGCGGAATTTGATGCCGAAAGTGCAGGCCTGCTCAGCCCCCCGGACTACGTCAACCCGGATCCTGCTGACCGCTATCACCTCGCGATTGTAGGGGCGGGTTCCGCAGGGCTCATCTGTGCAATTGGTGCGGCAGGTCTCGGGGCTCAAGTTGCCCTCGTAGAGCGACACAGGATGGGGGGTGATTGCCTCAATGTGGGCTGCGTGCCTTCCAAAGCGCTGCTGGAATACAGTCGCGTACATCCGGGTGATTTTGATGGCGCTTTCGAACACCTTCGAAAGGTTCGGGCCAGTATTGCACCTCATGATTCTGTCGAGCGTTACTCTGAAGCCGGTGTCGATGTGTTTCTCGGCGAGGCTGCGTTTACAGCCGCGGGAACGCTGATGCTGGGGGACGTCGAGATACAGGCCCGGCGATACGCTATCTGCACGGGCGCGAGAGCTGATATCCCACCCATACCAGGACTCGCGCAAGCAGATCCACTGACCAACGAAACGCTATTCGATCTTGAGAGCCAGCCTCAGTCACTGGCAATTCTGGGCGCTGGAGCCATTGGTTGTGAAATGGCGCTGGCGTTCAGCCGGCTGGGCGTTGAGGTTCATCTGTTTGAACTGGCTTTACGTGTGCTGCCCCTCGAGATTGAAGAGGCGAGCGAAGCCGTTGCGGCTGCCCTTGCCCGATCCGGCGTCCACATCCACACAGGACACGGCGTAACAGAAGTTCTCAAAGGTCCACGTCACATCGTCTCGAACGGCGAAATCGAGGTTGAAGTCGAGCAGATCCTCGTAGCCCTTGGGCGCCGCCCGAATACGGAAGGCCTGAATCTCGATGCGGTGGGTGTCGGGGTGGACGAACGGGGTTTTGTGGTCACTGACGAGAAACTCCGGACCGCGAACAAGCGTGTTTTTTCGGCAGGAGACTGCACTGCCAGGGAGCAGTTCACCCACCACGCTGATGCCCAGGCGAGGGCACTTATCCAGAATGCGCTCTTTTTCCCGACCGCGCGGGTTGACGGTCTCATCGTGCCACACTGTACCTACACCAAACCCGAAGTAGCCTCGGTCGGTCCGAATCAGGAAGATCTGGATGCTGCGGGAACGGCTTACGATGTTCTGGAATTCCGGTTTGACGAACTCGACCGCGGGCGTGCCGAGCTTGATGGTGAGGGATTTGCCCGGGTTTACCTCAAGAAAGGCTCGGATGAGATCCTGGCAGCGACAATCGTCGGCCATGATGCGGGAGAACAGATAGCGATGATCTGCATGCTCATGAGCAATGGTCTCGGGCTGTCCGCGGCCGGTAAAACGATCTTCAGCTATCCCACCCGGGCTGAATACATAAAACGGCTGAGCGATGCATACAACCGCACCCGCCTCACACCAGCCGTGAGCCGACTGTTCGATTCGTGGTTGAAGATTGTCCGATAAGCTATCCTCAGGTGTTGGAGGTCCTATGAAGTACTTACTGGCTGTAGCGCTGGCACTGCTCGCCGGTTGTGGTGAGCCACCCAATACCGAAACGATTCCGTATCAGGCAACGTCCACAATCCACGACTTTATGGTCTGGGGGATGGAACCGGCAGCGGATGTCATATGGGGATCTGCAGGGTTTATTCTCACTGAGGAGGGAGAAGTTGATCTTCAGCCCACGACACAGGAAGGGTGGGACGCGGTGCGAAACGCGGCAACGGTAGTGGCAGAAACCGGAAACCTTCTGATGACTCCGGGATATCGAGCGGATACGGATGACTGGGTTGAATACTCTGCTGGAATCATCAGGGCAGGTCTGAAAGCCCGCGAAGCTGCGATGGCGCAGGATGCGGATGCTCTGTTCGATGCAGGTGGGCAGCTCTATAACGTCTGCCGTGCCTGTCACAACAAGTACATCATCGAGGTGCAAAGTCCCGGTGGCTGATCTCTCAGTAAGCAAACGAACACTCCTCGTATCCACGCTCTCAAGCCTGGGTGTTGCGCTCCTTGTTCTGATGCTGTTTGTGCTTCCGGCCGAGTATGGGCTTGATCCAACAGGCTTCGGTGAATTGACCGGTATCGATGGCATGGGCGGCTATACGGTTGGTGCGCTGAGCGAGGAAAGCCACGAGTTCCACGAAGACAGCATAGAGTTCGTTCTGGCGCCGTTCGAATCCATCGAATACAAGTACGAACTCGAGGCCGGAGAAGCACTGGTGTACAGCTGGACGACGAACGCAGAGGTTCTATACGACTTCCACAGCCATGAAGTGGGTACCGACCCGGAAGAAGATTCGATCAGCTTTTCCGTTGGACGGGGCGTCAGCGGACACGGCACCTACGTTGCACCTTTCTCCGGGATCCATGGCTGGTTCTGGGAAAATCGTGGAGACGTGGAAGTTGTCGTGCACCTCGAGACTTCGGGGTTCTACTCAAAGTCGACAACCTACAGCCCAAGTGGCGAGTTCGACCGCGAGTTCTGATCCATTGTGGTCTGGCCGGATTCAGATCGAATGCGATTCGATTGGATCTGGATTTTCCTCGATTGCCCGCAGAATTCCGGCTGCCAGCAGTTTGTGACCATCCCTCGAAAGATGCACCGGATCGAACGGAAGGAACAGGCTTTCAGGTTCCCGGGTTGCCAGAAAGTCTGGCCTTAGATCGATATAAGCAACATCAGCGGCTCGCAGAAAATCCGCCACCAACTGTTGTGGTAAATCCGCGTCTGCGTTTTTCATCTGCTCTGCATAAGGAACCATCACGACCGCCAGTTGGGTGTGATGCGCTGCGGCAAGATGTTGGACCTCGACAATTGGCGCTAACACATGCAGCAGGTCTTCTGATGACAGCGTTTGATATTTCTGCAGAAGGCTCCGCCAGTGCCGACCTTGCGGATCGGTTGCAAGTCCCCGCAGTAGTACGTACAGATTCGAACGCGCGCGTAACCAGTCATTGGAGCGCTTTGCCAGAGGGTTATTGCGCAGCCTTTCCACGATCGTGGGGCCGCCGGTGAATCCGGCAGCGACCCACCTGGGACTTTCGAACAGGCTTACACGGCTCGTCCTGGTGTTGTGAATCAGTTGGGCGCTCGCTTCAGACACGTCATTCAGGCAAAACACCAATATGATTTTTCTGAAGTGCTGTTTGTCCTCAGCCAGCAGCACTCTGGCCACGTTCAGGTGGTCGAACGTGCTGTGCCCGATCACTGCAGCATTGGCCACTCGAACGCTGTCAAGCGCATCGTCGACGAGCGTGGTCGCGATATGCTCGTTTTCGACGCCGACGCCGAAAGCGACTGAATCCCCAAGGACCAGAATACCTCCTGCCTTAACTGGGTCTTCCTGTTCATCCGCATCGACACGGAACCCGAATTCGTTTGTGTAAACCTCAATACCAAAAGCCGTTGCGGATATTTTCGGAGCGTTCCCATGACTTCCCAGCCACGCGTGCTCAACGAATAACTCTTTTGCTGTACCTAACCGACCAACGTGCGTCGTGGTTCTGACAATCACTTCGATAACGAGTAAAAGCAACACAGTAATGAGGACCACTTGAATTGTGGACTTGAGCGCTGCGAACATTTGCAGCGTTACCGGCTGTTAGTGCTGAAAACAGACATCAAAGGTCCCCATCCCTTCCTGTCACTATTCTCCCCCAAATGTATTCGTCAAACACCATATCCCGTGGTGGGTGGGAACAGGAGAGGCGAACAGCTACCAGTTGACGCCCGAAACACTGCCGCATAACGTTGCTATACATCTGTTTTACTCTGAGCCGAGTGTCTTCCTCATTAGGCTTGTCGGGGGCGATTGATACCAACAGACAGGGGGGATCAAATGACAGGTTATCTTTCAACGTTCTCACCAGATACGGACAGCGCCGAAATTGCTGAAGCGCTGGTGCGCGATGGTGGTGTGATCATCAACGAACTGGTTACCGCTGAGATGCTGGACGCGATACATGACGAGATCGAAGCGTCCGTTTCAGCAGAAGAGCAGGAGGGTTCCAGTGACCTGTGGCCTGAAGGTAACAAGACCGTCGGAGGGCTGGCTGCAGTCAGTCCGACGTTTGTCGAGAAGTTGCTTATTCAGCCAAAAGTTCTCGAGGTCATCGATGCGGTTCTCAAACCTTCCCGGCCGATGTCCGTGGAAGCAGGGCAGGTGGATGTGCTGGACCTGGTCGCTGTCAAGGAACTCGAGGACGGCGGAACGCAGATTGTGTACAGCGGCGAACCACAGGCACATTGCCACCACTACACGTTGGGCGCCTGTGTCATGCTGGAGATTGGTGCGGGCCGGGAAGAGCACCAGTTTCTGCACAGGGAGAATGCGATCTATCAACCGTTCGTCGAACGGCTCGATATGCGTGAGTTTATTGTCTCAACCATGTGGGCGGGAACAGACTTTACCGAGGAAAACGGGGCAACGCGTGTCGTTCCCGGGAGCCACCACTGGCCCGAGGAGAGGCTCGCCAAACCGGACGAAATTGCACGGGCGGTCATGAAGAAAGGATCAGTTGTGCTGTGGTTGTCACGCACACTTCATGGCGCGGCGAAGAGCACGGCGAATGAAAACCGTACGGGCTATTTTGCCTCCTACATTGCCGATTGGGTCCGCCAGGAGGAGAACCAGTACATCGTTGTTCCGCAGGAGGTTGCCCGTAATTACTCAACCGCAGCGCGACAGGTCATCGGCTATCGCTGTAGCCCTACGATTGGATGGGCGAAGGGACGCGATGGGGACAATCTGCTCGAGGCGGGGCACTCAGGCCAGCTCTAGCGCCTGTCCCACAGGATCTAGTCCTCGATGTAGGCGATGAAAGACGCCCGTGCCGAATCCCCGTGACCAACATGGGTATGGCGCGCGGGCCGGGAAGCGGGATCCGGGAATTTCTCCACCCAGAAAGGGTCGAGCGTTCCTTTGTCCGCGGTCGGCGTCCAGAATTCCATCTTCGCAACGTCTGACCAGTCGGCACCGGCTTCTTCCAGCATCAGCCCCACGTGACGAAAGATATTGGCATATTGATCTTCGACCGTGTCGGGCACGTTTCTTGTCCCGGGATCGAACGGTGCGATGACACTCGAGACGAGGAGGGGGCCGATCCGGGTGGCGACAGGTATCTGGGTGAGATGACTCAAGCCATCGATTTCGATACTGCGTCGTGAGCTCATGGTTCTTCTCCTCGTTCCTTCAGCCAGGCTTCGAATTCAGGGCGCCGCTCCTCGGATAGCGGGAACAGACCAATGGTCGGCTCGCCACCCTGTACCCGCTCCAATGCGAATGCCTCACGCTTTTCCTGCGCGAGCGCATCAGCAACAACCTCTTCGACGAGATCGATTGGGATGACCACTACGCCTTCACCATCGCCAACGACCACATCTCCCGGCACAACAAACACACCTGCGCACGTAATGGGTTCATCGGTCGAGAAAGGCATGTGTTTGCGTCCAAGAACGGCCCCGTGAGAGGCGAAGTGATACACAGGTTCGCCGATGTCAGCGATTGCTGGTGTATCGCGTAACGCACCATCAGTCACAATGCCGCGGCCTCCCAGGCGGAACAGCCGGGTCGCAAAGATGTCGCCGATGGTCGCAGCGTCTGCTACACCTCGCGCTTCGATGACGAGGACATCACCTTCTTCGATCGACTCGACAATCCGCTTCTGGGCGTTGATACCGCCCTGGTACACCGGTTGTACGTCTTCACGAAGCGCCACGTAACGCAACGTGCGGGCCCGTCCTACCATTCTTTTCCCCGGCTGCAGGGGTTTAAGACCAGCCAGAAAGGTAGTGCGAACGCCGCGTTGCATGAGCTGGGCTGTCAGTGTCGCGGTGGCAATGCTGTTCAACGACTGCTCGAGCTGAGGTGTGAGCACGTTCGGCAGATCAGTCATCGGGATTCCTTTCTCGTGAGAAGGGCGTGAGGGTCGACAATGGTGCGACGGGTGTCAAGGTTGTTCATGTATAATCGACGGCTGTTCAAGGAGGGTGAGATACGTGGCAGAAAACTACGATCATCTGCGTGAGCGGGCGAGTCAGTCGAGAGGCTGGAAGTCATCGCGCAGGCTCAGAATCCCTGTCGATCCGAATCTGGATCCAATGGATATCCCCATTGAAGATCTGAACGTGGCAAACCCCGAGATCTTCAAGAATCAGCTGCAGTACCCGTATTTCGAGCGCTTGCGCGACGAAGCGCCGGTTCACTTCTGTAAAGAAAGCCAGTATGGCCCGTATTGGTCGATTACCCGTTACGACGACATCATGCAGGTGGACAAGAATCACCAGGTTTTTTCGTCGTCGTTTCAGTATGGCGGTGTGACGATTACCGGGACGCCCAGTTCAGGTAACGAGATCCCGAATTTTATCTCGATGGACCCGCCGGAACACCAGGTCCAGCGTAAGGCAGTTGCACCTGGTCTCGCGCCGCAGCGTCTGAAGGTGCTGGAATCGCTGATCAGGGAGCGCGCCCGGACAATCGTTGACGAAATGCCTGTCGGTGAAGAATTTGACTGGGTGCCCAACGTGGCGGTAGAGCTGACCGGGCGCATGCTCGCGACAGTTCTCGACGTTCCCCAGGACGATCGGCATAAACTGATCAGGTGGTCCAACGCCATCAGCAATGCTGACGATCCGGACTACGCATCAAGTGCGGCTGAGTTTTACGAGACACTCGCGGAACTGGGTGAGTATTTCACGCCGATGTGGGAATCGCGCAAGCGCGATCCGGGGGATGATCTCCTTTCAATGCTGGCTGCCAGCCCACACACGCGCGATCTGAATGCAAAAGAACTGCTGGGTAACGTCATCCTCCTGATGGTTGGAGGCAACGACACAACCCGGAATTCGATCAGCGGTGGTTTACTGGCCCTCAACGAGAATCCCGACCAGTACGATAAGCTGCGGGCCAATCCCAGCCTGATACCCACCATGGTGCCGGAGATCATTCGCTGGCAAACTCCGCTGATCCATATGCGCCGCACCGCTGTGCAGGATTTTGAGCTGCATGGGCAGCGGATCCACAAAGGTGACATGGTCATCATGTGGTATTTGTCAGGTAACCGGGATCCGCGGGCCATCGATAACCCGGACCAGTTCATCATCGACAGGGAAAGACCCCGGGAGCACCTGTCATTCGGATACGGTGTACACCGGTGTCTCGGTAACCGCCTTGCGGAAATGCAGTTGCGTGTGCTCTGGGAAGAGATCATGCAAAAGCACCCACGCATCGATGTAGTGGGTGAACCGGTCCGGGCCAGTTCTACGGTTTTCCACGCGATCCAGTCACTGTCGGTGAAAATCCCCGCATGACGGACAGCCCGAATCTATTGGGGCACGGTTTTTACTACCAGGACTGGCACGAAGGATACGAGTTCGAAACGCTGACCCGGACGGTGACGGAAACCGACGTCATGAACTTTGTTGGTGTATCCGGCATGACGGAAGAGCTCTTCACCTCAAAAGAGTACCTCGAAACTCACACGGACTTCGCCGGTCAGCTCGTGCCGGGGGCGCTCGTTTTTGCGCTTGCGGAGGGCCTCGTCATTCCAGCCACGATCTCACGAACCGGGATTGCATTCCTGGGGTGTGAGATGAACATCTCTGGCCCAACCTTTGTGGGTGACACCCTGCGGGTACAAGGCACGGTCACTGAAATCCGGCCAGCGTCCAAAGGCAACCGGGCGCTCGTGCGGACGGAAAACCGCGTGGTCAATCAGAAGGGTGAAACGGTGATGACCTACACGCCACTCAGGATGATGAAAGGAAGAGAATAATCTTCCTCTGTAGGAGTGGCTTTAGCCACGATTGGTAATTCCTGGTAGATGGAATCGCGGCTAAAGTCCCTTGAAGTGTGGGTCGGAAACTGGGTCAGGTTCCGACCCACACTGCAAGGGGTCATACAGAGGTGGGAGAGTTTTACGCCGCCCGCTCGATCAGCGTGCCGGTACCGAGACCACCACCACAGCACATGGAGATGAGGCCGTAGCGGCCGCCGGTGCGCTGCAGTTCGTGAACCGCTTTTGTGATCAGGAAACAGCCGGTTGCTCCGAGAGGATGACCGAGAGAGATGGCGCCGCCGTTCGGGTTGACCTTCGCCATGTCAGCACCAACCGTCTTGGCCCATGACAGAACCACGGAAGCAAATGCCTCGTTGACCTCGAATACATCGATGTCATTGATGTTGAGGCCGGTTTCCTCGAGGAGTTTCTCCGTGGCGGGGATCGGGCCTTCCAGCATCAGGACCGGGTCACAACCGACCAGCGCTGAAGCTTTGATCGTTGCCAGTGGGGTGAGGCCAAGCTCTGCGGCCTTGTCAGCACTCATCATGAGGACCGCTGCGGCGCCATCTGCGATCTGTGACGAGGTGCCAGCGGTGTGTACGCCGTCTTCGCGTGCCACGGGCTTCAACCCCGCCAGGGCATCGAGGCTTGTATCGCGTGGAATCTCGTCTTTGGTGACGACCACAGTCTCACCAGTCTTTTCGAAGTTGTCGTCCATCACCGGGGCTTCGACGGGGATGATCTGGCTGTCGAAATAACCACTGTCGATGGCGGTACGAGCACGTTCCTGGGACTGGAGACCAAACGCGTCGGTGTCTTGCCGGGTGATCTGGTACTTTTCGGCGACCCGCTCGGAGCCTTCGAACTGGCTCGTGAATTCGTGGTTCTCGAAGTAGCTCTTGGAAATGGGTTTACCCATACGTGCGTCTTTGCCGACCGCGTCGCTGCCGATCGGCAGACGCGTCATGTTCTCCACACCGCAGGCCATCACAACGTCAGCATGACCTGACGCGATGATGCTGTGGGCGAGGGTGGTTGACTGCTGTGACGAGCCACACTGGGAATCGATGGTGATACACGGGGTTTCGATAGCACCACCATGCGCAAGCCATGCGGTGCGGGTTACGTTCATCCCTTGCGCTGCAACCTTGTTGATGCAGCCTCCGACCACCTGATCGACGGTTCCACTATCGAGATTGTTGCGCTCCAGGACCTTCATCATGACCTGGCCCAATACGTCGGTGGGGTGCGCTCCACCGAGGCTCCCGTTTTTCTTACCAACAGGTGAACGCGCAGCGTCCACAATCACAACTTCGGCCATTTTTCCCCTCCGATAAAGAAAGATTAAGTTGAATAGCGGCTCGGAATTATAGGGACGGTTAGGATCGTTGTCGCCCCTGCGCCCATTTGCTACGGTGCCCTGTCTTTGACGGGGGTGTGGATTATCAGCCGGGTATATTGCAGCGAGCTGGCGCGGGACGCCGGGATGCCTTTGTACGGAACCGCCGTTCAGGTGGATCTGTGGCTCCTGATCGAATACGCCCGTCCCTGGAAACCCAAAGCGCTGGAGGACAATGAGCTTGAGACAGGCATCAATGAGCACCTCGCGGAGCTTGTGACCGAGGTCAGGGAGAAAGCCAACAAACGTCTCAGGGTTCAATTCATCAAACAGGCGACCTCCGACAACCGTGCGGACCGGGAGATCATGCTGGCGTCAGTTACATCTGACACGGCCTCCATGATTCGATCTAAAATAGATAAATATCAATCACTTATAGATATTACTTCAGACAGAATATTAGAAAACTCTCTGCCGTCATCGCGAGCGGTTGAAAAAGGTGTCTACCTTGTCTGCACTAATGGGCAGCGTGATCTGTGTTGTGCACGTTTTGGGCTGCCCGTCTACGAAGCCCTGCGCGCAGAATATGGTGACCGGGTGTGGCAAACGACACATGTGGGTGGTCACCGGTATGCGCCCAACCTTCTGTGTCTGCCTTCCGGCATCGGATATGGCTTTGCCGAGAGTGACGTGGCGCTTGAGCTTGCCTCGCGTACAGATCGGGGTGAGCTCGATGTGGACTATCTGCGCGGACGGTCCTGTTACCCCTCGGTGGTTCAGGCAGCAGAGTACTTTGTGCGTAAAGAGAGACGACTGTCGGACCTTTTTGGCATCAACTATCTCGGGCACGAGATCGAAGGTGACGAAATAATCGTCAAATTCGACATCGGTGGACAGGCTGTGGCTGTGGTGATTGCAGCGGCCATCGGGGAAGCGGCCATCGCGAGTTGTAACGGCCCCCCGAAACCAGTGGAAGAATTCAATTTAGTCAGTATCGAATAATCGGAGAACGTTATGGACGTGAAAGGTAAAAAGGCCCTGGTATTTGGAGGGACCTCCGGGATTGGTCTTGCAACTACGATCAAGCTTCGTGATCTCGGTGCGGAGGTTGTAGCGATCAGCCGGGATCCCAGCAAAGCGGGTGACATAGAAGGGGTCACGCTCGCGGGGTGCGATGTCAGGGACCGGGACGGCCTGAGTACTCTGTTTGCCGAGCATGCACCGTTCGACATCCTGATCAGCGCCGCCACCGGAGGGGAGCGAGCCGCAGGGCCTTTTCTGGAGATGGACCTGGACGGGTACCAGGCTTCTTTCGACAAGCTCTGGGGTTATACCAACTGCGTGCGCCTGGGAACGGAACACCTGGCTGAAGACGGCACGATTGTTCTGGTCAGCGGGTCGCCTGCGCGTAAAGCCAAGCCCGGCCAGTCGGCTCTCGCGTCCGTGGGTGGTGCGGTCGAACAATTCGTTCGCGCTGTGGCTGTGGAGATTGCCCCGCGGCGGATCAATGTGGTGTCTCCTGGTGTGATCAGCACGCCCATGTTTGGTCCGGATGTAGAGCAACGCGACAAGATGCTTGCCGGGGCAACCGCCAGGCACCTGCTTCCGAGACCCGGGCAGCCCGAAGAGGTTGCGGACGGCATCATTTTCATGGTCCAGAACGACTACGTGACGGGAACGACAATCGACGTTGACGGCGGCTGGTTGCTGTCCTAGATGTCGACGAAGTATCCGGTGAGCTGATAACCCATCAGAACGAAACCAACGGTCATCAGGAACGTGTTGGCGATCAGCGCCTGGGCGTTGAACCGTGCTGTGTAACGCCAGAAGTTCATCAGGGTGATGATGCCGAGGAGTGCCGTGATCTGACCCACCTCGACCCCGAGATTAAACGCCAGCAGGTTGCCGAGAAGACCTTCTGGTGAGAGCGTCAGCTCCTGCAGCTTGGTCGCCAGGCCAAAACCGTGAAACAGCCCGAACACCCAGACAGCGGCTTTGGTATTGATACTGATGCCGAGCCGTTCGAATCCCCCGATGTTCTCGAAAGCCTTGTAAACAACTGAGAAGCCAATGATAGCGTCGACAACGTAGGCGTTGGCCGGTATGTCGAACCAGACACCAGCGACAAGCGTGAGGCTGTGTCCAACAGCAAAGAGGGTGACGTAGATGCCGACATCCCGCAGGCGATAAAGGAAGAAGATAACCCCGGCGAGGAACGCCAGGTGGTCGTACCCGGTGACCATGTGTTTGGCACCGAGGTAAAAGTAAGGCCAGAAGTGGAATCCCTGCTGATTCTGGAGAAAATTCGCATCACCTTCGGCGACCCCGTGGGCGAAGGCCAGGGCACTTCCTATCAGCGCGGTCACGCCCAGGAAGAACTTTGTACCTCTCATCAACGGATCGC
>JANQFF010000118.1 GCA_028277965.1 Pseudomonadales bacterium | reverse complement strand
TGGCGAGTCCGAATTCGCTACGCGAAATCGGCGCGGAACGCATATCAGCGTTTCGTGGTGATGCGAGCCCCGTGGGTTAAGCAGCGGGAAGTAATTCATGTAGGAGCGGCTTTAGCCGCGATCTTCTGCCTCTTTGTCTTGAAACTGGAGACTATGCAATGTCGCGTAGAGCCCATCTGCTGCGAGCAGCTCTTCATGAGTACCGAGTTCGACAATCTGGCCGTGATCCAGCACGAGTACCCGGTCTGCTTCCTGGATAGTCTGCAGGCGGTGCGCAATCAGGATGGACGTTCGACCATGGGTCAGACGTTCAAGTGCGTCCTGAATCAGAAGCTCGGTTTCGGTGTCGATATTAGCGGTCGCTTCATCGAGCACGAGAATTTCAGGGTCAGCAGCAAGCACACGCGCGAATGCCAGTAACTGCCGCTGGCCCTGTGAGAGGTTCTGGCCACGTTCGGTGAGCTCAGTGTCGTACCCCTGGGGCAACCGGGATATGAAGCCATGGGCGTTGACCGTCTGGGCTGCTTCGATTGCCCGTTCCCTGGTGATCACAGGGTTGCCGAGGGCAATGTTGTCGTAAACCGTCCCGGAAAAGATATGAAAATCCTGCAGCACCACACCGATGCGGCGCCTCAAGTCATGACTGTGGATGCGATTGAGGTCAATCCCGTCCAGGTAAATCTGGTTGTCATCGAAATCGTAAAAGCGGCCCAGTAGCCGGATGATTGTGCTTTTCCCGGAACCGGTGGGGCCGACGATGGCGAGCTTTTCGCCGGGAGAAATTGTAAAGCTGATACCCCGAAGAACGGGCATATCCGCGTCGTATGCGAAAGTGACATCATTGAACCGGACTTCGCCGGTTAACCGTGCCGGCAGATCGGCAGGTACGTCTGGTTCGTGAATCTTTTCGTCCCAGTCAATAGCCTGGAAAATCCGCTCACCCGATGCCATGGCACGGAAGAGAATGTTCGTTTGTTCCCCGAGCACGACTACCGGATGGAACAGCATGCCGATGAATTGGGTAAAGAGGACTACTTCACCGAGGGTCATTGTGACCGTGCTGACCTGGCTTGCGCCGTACCAGAGGATTACGCCAATGGCGGTGTGCGCGAGGCTGTCATTGAATGCACCGTACAGCGTCTCGACGCGCGCGGAACGCAGTTCGTAGTCCTTGTTCTCTTCGTTGATGGCCGTGTAACGGGAGAGGTTGTAGTCCTGCCGGTCAGAGAGCTGTACAACCTGAAGCCCAGCCAGGTTTTCCTGCATGTTCTGGTTGAGTGCTGAAAGGGTTTGCCTCACCTGTCGAAAGAGATGCCTTGTGGTCCGGCGAAAGTAGTAGGTGACAACGCCGAGGAGCGGCAGAGCCAGCAGGAGGATCAGGGTTAACCGGGCATCAATCGCGAGCATGACTGTCAGTGCGACAAAGAAGGGGACAAACTCGCCTATCAGCGTGCCCAGCCCCCTCAGCAGCTCATAGAGGGCTTCAACGTCATTCGTGACGCGGGTCATCACCCGGCCAACTGCTACCCTGTCGTAAAATGACGAAGGCCGGGTTTCGAGATGGATGAAGAGATCCCTTCGCAGATCCCTCAAACCATTGATGACAGCGCCGATGAGGGTCATACGGTGAGCGTGACCCGTGATTGCCCATACGATCTGGATACACCCATACATTGCGCAGGCGACAACAAGGGGGGGCCAGCCGGTGCTTTCAGCAAGCCAGGTGTTCAGCTCGATGAGGCCGAAATCCGGAGTGTCAGCATCACTTTCGCCACGAATAATGTGATCGATCGCGACCAGCGAAATGATGATGGGCAGCAATATCTGCAGAGTAGACGCTATAAGGACCAGGACGCTGCTGACAGTCAGCGCGTACTTGTAAGGTTTTAACCAGTGAAGCAGACGCTTCAACAGATGCATATTCAGCACTGCACCGGACAGATCTGCCTCGAACATCGAGTAGTCACGTTGCGGCTTGTCAGCGGGCGCACTCATTCGGTGAGACTCCGAACGGATGCAAAGTCTTCATTTTCCGCACCTTCCCGCTGGACGCGCTCGAGCTCCGCGTAGTAGCCGCCACGTGCAAGGAGTTCATCGTGCGTTCCGATTTCGATAATCCGGCCTTCGTGGAGGACGACAATACGGTCCGCGTGACGGGCGGTACTGACCCGATGTGAGACAAGCAGCGTGGTTTCACCCTGACGGAGTCGCTTGAGCTCCGACAGGATGTGTTCTTCCGTTTCCGTGTCGACTGCAGAAAAGCAGTCATCGAGAATGAGCACAGGAGCATGGCGAATCAGACCGCGAGCCAGCGTGGCCCGTTGTTTCTGCCCTCCGGACAGTGTAACCCCCCGCTCTCCCACAAGCGTATCCAGGCGTTCCGGGAAGTCTTCAATGGTGTTCCTGAGATCCGCTGATGTTGCGGCTTCCCAGATTTCCTCGAGTGCCCGGTTCGGATCGTCGTAGGTCAGGTTGTCTTTGAGCGGTTCACCAAAAAGGAAAGGATCCTGCGGGACCATCGCAACCTGTGCACGTATCTGTGACAACGGGTACTCGCGCACGTCATGCCCATCGATGAATATCGTGCCAGTCGGTGGGTCCAACAGGCGGACTATCTGTTTGAGGAGTGTTGTTTTTCCGGCTCCCACCCTGCCCATGATGGCCACGCTCTCGCCTTGCTGAACATCCAGGCTGACCTGGTCGAGTACCTGCTGGTCGGCACCGGGATAGGTATAGCTGAGATTTTCGATACGGATGTGACCGCTGATGAATTCGGGCGTCTGGCCGGTTGGAGCGTCCTCAATTTCGGGGTCAAGGTCCATGACCTCGTGAAGACGGTCGCTTGCAACCGCTGCCCGCTGAAACAGGTTCACAATGAAGCCCGCCACCCTGAAAGGTTGCACCACCATGCTCACGTACATGAAGAAAGCAACAAAATCGCCAACGGGCATGGTTCCCTCAAGCACGAGGTAACCGCCATAGCCCAGGATTGTGAGTGAACAGATTGCGGCGAGGGTCGGCATCCAGGCAGCCATGGCGGAGTTTATCCGGCCCTGCTCGTAGAACGCGTCAGCGTAGCTCTGGTTTGTCCTGGAGAAACGGGCGATCTCGTTGTCTTCCTGAACCATCGCCTGGATGGTGCGGATGCCGGATAGGTTTTCCTGAACGTGAGCGCCGAGGTCCGACAACCGGTCCTGAACGTCCCTCGATGCAACACCCATCTGGCGGGAAGACAGCTGGGCGTACCAGAAAACAAACGGCATCGGAGGCAATATGAGCAGTGTCAGAAATGGGCTGAAGTACAGCATGAATGCAAAGCCGAACAGAGCCGCATAGATCAGGATGACCAGGAGAATTGTGCCCATGGAAATCAGGCGCTGTATCAGGGCGATGTCCGCGACAGCCCGGGTCATCATGTCGCCGATTGTGTGTTTCCCGAAGAATTCCGATCCCTGATCCTGCAGGCAGGAATACAGTTTCTGGCGCAGGTCGAACGCGACGTACAGCCCGGATTTTCGAACGCTGTAGCGAGCGAAAGTGACAACGGCGTATCGGCATATCACCGCAACGACGATTCCGGTCACGGGCCAGTAGAGATCAAAATCACCTTCAGCCATCCGGTTAATGCTGATGGCTGTAAGGAAAGGCACCATGCTCTCAAAGAGCCGGGCAAAACCAAACGCAACGATACCTGCGGTCAGGCGCGGGAAATACGGGCGAACGAAGTGTCGTAAACGCCAGAGCGAGTGGAATGGGACCACGGCGGGCTAGAAGCTCGCGTTATTTGGAACGCGGGGGAACGGGATGGCATCGCGGATGTTTTCCATCCCGGTCAGATAAAGAACAAGCCGCTCGAAACCAAGACCAAATCCCGCATGTGGAACAGTGCCGTAGCGCCTGAGATCCCGGTACCACCAGAGCTCCTCTTTCTGATGATCGTCGAGCCGGTTATCGAGCACATCGAGACGTTCCTCGCGCTGGCTGCCGCCCACAATTTCTCCGACTCCGGGAACCAGGACATCCATGGCCGCAACTGTCCGCTCGTCATCGTTGAGGCGCATATAGAAGGCTTTGATGTCTTTCGGATAATCGGTCACAACGATGGGGCCACCGACGACAGTGTCCGTAAGGTAGCGCTCGTGTTCGGACTGCAGGTCGACACCCCATTCGACCGGAAACTCGAAGTTCTCGCTGACCCCGGAAAGCTCGTCGATGGCATCGGTATACGTCATTCGTGTGAAGGGTGTTTCGACTATTGCCTGCAGGCGATTCAGGATGTCTTTGTCGATGTGTTCTGCAAAGAAAGCCATGTCATCCTCACGGCGCGCCACGACGTCGCTAACAACCTGCTTGAGGAACGATTCAGCAAGAGCCGCCAGGTCCGACAGGTCCGCAAACGCGATCTCCGGCTCAATCATCCAGAACTCTGCGAGATGCCTGCTCGTATTGGAATTCTCAGCCCGGAAAGTCGGTCCGAACGAATAGACCCTGGACAGAGCGCAGGCGTAACTCTCCAGGTTGAGTTGACCGCTGACCGTCAGGTAAGTCTCTCGACCGAAGAAGTCTTCCTCATAACTTGAGGCGTTCCGGTTGACGAGGTCGAGGGTCGACACCCTGAAAAGCTCACCCGCACCTTCACAGTCGCTGCCCGTAATGATGGGTGTGTTCACCCAGAAGAAACCGGCTTCGTCGAAATAGCGGTGGACGGCCTGTGCAATGGTGTGCCGCACCCTGGACATTGCTCCGAACGTGTTCGTCCGCGGTCTCAGATGAGCAACGGTGCGAAGATATTCGAACGTGTGGCGTTTCTTGCTGACCGGGTAGGACTCCGGATCATCCACCCAGCCGACGACGCGGATACTCTTGCCCTGGATTTCCCGCGTCTGGCCTTTACCCTGGGATTCAACGAGGTTGCCCGTGACCTCAACGGCGCATCCTGTTGCCAGTTCGATGATTTCTTCGTAGTTGGAGAGCGACTCATCAGCGACGACCTGAATCGTGTCAAAACACGATCCATCGTGTAGATGGATAAATGAGAAACCACCTTTGGAGGTACGCCTCGAGCGCACCCAGCCGCGAACAGCGATATCACTTTCGAGAAGTTTCTCGTCTTTCAGGAGATCGTAGACTGTTGAGATGTTTGCTGGGGAGGAATTCATGGAAGCGGTTTCTTCTTGCATGCCCGTAAGTTTATAGGTTCAGGATGTGGATGTGCGGTTCGTCAACTCCACAGATCGCAAAGCTTTGAGATCGGTTTCAGCTTTGAAGGGGGAGTGTGCTTCGATATACGAGATATCCTGCTCGACGTAGCGGCGCTCATCGTCCAGAAATCGTTCGACCGCGTCGCGGAAACGGGGTTCCGCGATCCAGTGTGCGGAATAGGTAGCCTCAGGCAGATAGCCCCGTGCAACCTTGTGGGCACCCTGGGCCCCGGCCTCCACTTTTTTCAGGCCGTGGGCAATAGCGAAATCGATTGCCTGGTAGTAGCAGATCTCGAAATGCAGGAAGCGGTGATCTTCGATGCACCCCCAGTTTCTGCCAAAAAGCGTGTCTCCCCCGATGAAGTTGATGGCCCCGGCTATGTACCGTCCATTTCTTTTTGCCATGATCAGCACGACATCTTCAGGCATACATTCGTTGATCTCGGAAAAGAACTGGCGGTTCAGGTAGGGGCTACCCCACTTACGGGAGCCGGTGTCGATGTAGAAGCGGTAAAACGCATCCCAATGATCCTCGGTGAGATCGCTGCCGGTCACCCATTCCACTTCTATACCGTGGGCGAGCGCATCCCGTCGCTCCCGGCGGATGTTCTTACGCTTTTTTGAGGCAAGATCCGCCAGGAAAGCGTCGAAGGTGTCGTAATTACCGTTATGCCAGTGGAATTGCTGATCCATGCGCTGCAGGAAGCCGAGGGACCCTGCCTGTTGCCACTGCCGTTCCTGCATGAAAGTGATGTGGATGGTCGAGACGTTGATCTGTTCGGCCACCTGCATGCACGCGTTGAGGAGCAGCTGTTCGTCTTCCGGATTGTCTTCTACGGTCAGAATGCGCGGGCCAGTGGCCGGAGTGAACGGTACGCTGATCTGCATTTTGGGGTAATACCTGCCGCCCGCTCGCTCGAGCGCATCTGCCCAACCGTAGTCGAACACATACTCACCCTGGGAGTGATTCTTGAGATAGACCGGCACAGCGCCAATCAGATTGCCTTCTCGTTCGACCACAATGTGGAAAGGTTGCCACCCGGTGGAGCTGCTGACACTGCCACTTGTCTCTAAAGCCAGCAGGAACTTATGAGCAAGAAAGGGGTTGTAGGTGAAGCGCGCTGTACAGGCGTCCCACACCGCCGCTTCGATTTCGTCTATGCCGTGCAGTATCCGGGCTGTGGTATCGGGGCGATCAGACAATTCTCATACCTGAATAGATGGGTCGAAATAAAAGAACGATTGTAGTGGTCAGAAGAGTCCCATCTCAATCCCGGCTGCCATCAACGTCCCAAGTTCCCGGCAACGATCCAGATCTTCGCCGTCGAGGTCGCCGCGACAGATCAACGGTTCCTGGACCGGAATGAATGGATAGCCGTTTGCGATGCGTTCGACTGCGCGCACCGCACCGGTACCGTCGTTCCCAGCGGAGATAAAGAGTGCATAAGGCAGTGGCGCGATCTTGCCTTCGACCTCGTAAAACGTTCGGTCCAGGAAGTCCTTCATGGCACCTGACATGTATCCGAAGTTCTCCGGTGTACCTAAAAGCAAACCGTCTGCTTCCAGGAGTTGATCGGGACCGGCATCCCGGGCTCGATAGATGGCAACCTCAATCCCGTTCACATCTTCGTGCGTCGCACCTTCCCAGACGGCACGCGCCATGGCTTCGGTGTGGCCGGTCTTGCTGTGGTAAACGATGAGAACGTTCTTTCTGTCGGCCAACGGTTAGGCTCCTGCGAAACGCGCACAGTATACTGGTGTCGTCTATGTCCAACGAACCTCACATCGGCGTTTCGACTGAATCCGTTGAAGCTGCACGCCAGCGCATAGCGGGTGATCTTGTTCAAACGCCCTGTCTCAAATCGACCACATTGAGTGAAGAGTTGGGATGTGAGTTGCACATCAAGTTCGAGAACCTGCAATTTACGGCTTCGTTCAAAGAGCGGGGAGCGCTGAACTATCTTCTTGCCAGGAGCGATAACCGTGGTGTTGTGGCCATGTCAGCTGGAAACCATGCTCAGGCTCTTGCGTACCACGGGAAGCGTCAGGGCATTCCGGTGACCATTGTCATGCCTCGTTACACACCCAACGTCAAAGTTGCAGCGACCCGTGTCTTTGGTGCCGAGGTCATTCTCCACGGTGCTGTTTTCGATGAGACGCTGGCATTCACAGAAAAGCTGGCCAATGAACGCAACCTCGATCTTGTCCACCCCTTTGACGATCCGGAGGTCGTTTCGGGCCAGGGCACCGTGGCTCTCGAGATGCTCGAACAGATCGAAGATGTGGACACCATCCTAGTCC